>CAYHQN010000036.1:0-34173 GCA_964358545.1 uncultured Tangfeifania sp.
GTCAATCACCCATTGTTACAAACACCAAAATAATGTTCTCGCTGAATCGCTGTTTATCCTTTAAACTTTATCCTTTATCCTTCTTTTTATTATCTTTGTGCACTTTAAAAAAAGGGAGTTCCAAGAGGCTATGAGCAAGAAATTCAGGGAATATAAGGAGTTTAATCTTTCGCAAATCAACAAAGATATCTTGAAGTTTTGGGAGGAGGACGATACTTTTCACAAGTCGATCACCACCAGGGCCGAAGGGAAACCTTACATCTTTTACGAAGGACCTCCGTCGGCCAATGGACAACCCGGTATTCACCACGTGGTTTCACGGGCCATCAAAGATATCTTCTGCCGTTACAAAACGCAGCAGGGTTTTCTTGTCAAACGCAAAGCGGGCTGGGATACCCATGGTCTTCCCGTTGAGCTGAGTGTCGAGAAATCGCTCGGAATTACGAAAGAGGATATTGGAAAGCACATTTCTGTGGCAGATTACAATGCGGCTTGTCGGCGTGAGGTGATGAAATACACTGATCTATGGGAAGACCTTACCCACAAAATGGGGTATTGGGTCAACATGGATGATCCCTACATCACCTACGACAACCGTTACATCGAAACACTCTGGTGGCTGTTGAAGTCTTTCTACAACAAAAACCTGCTGTACAAAGGCTACTCCATCCAACCCTATTCGCCAGCCGCAGGTACCGGTCTTAGTTCTCACGAACTGAACCAGCCCGGTTGCTACCGGGATGTGAAAGACACGACATGCATCGCTCAGTTCAAGGTGGTCCGCGATGCGAAATCCGCTGTTTTGTTCGATCAGGTTTCGACCGATCTCTACATTCTGGCCTGGACGACTACCCCCTGGACATTGCCTTCCAATACGGCACTGGCAGTTGGTCCGTCCATCAAATACGTCAAAGTTCAAACTTTCAATCCCTATACTGCTCAGCCAATTACTGTTGTTCTGGCAAAGAATCTTTTCCATCACTATTTTCCTGAAAAGAATGAAGCGTTAACGCTGGATAGTTATAACGGAGAGGGGAAAAATATTCCTTACCTTCTGCTTGGGGAATTCTCTGGCAGTCAGTTGGTGGGGGTCAATTACGAACAGCTTTTCCCCTGGGTGAAACCGATGGGAGATGCCTTCCGTGTCATCCCGGGCGACTTTGTTACCACCGAAGATGGTACGGGAATCGTCCACATCGCGCCAACTTTTGGGTCGGACGACGACCGCGTGGCCAAACAAACAGGCATTGTTCCGCTTTTGCTGATCGACAACGAAGGAAAGCGTCAGCCGATGGTCGACCGTCAGGGTCGTTTCTTTCGCATGAAGGATCTCGATGCTGATTTCGTGAAAACCAACATCAACAGCGAACTTTATTCTGAATTTGCCGGACGCTTTGTCAAGAACAGTTACGATGATTCACTTACCGAACAAGATGCAACCCTCGATATCGATCTCTCAGTTCAGTTGAAGAAGGAGGGGAAAGCTTTCAGGGTAGAAAAATATGAACACAGCTATCCGCATTGCTGGAGAACGGATAAACCTGTTCTTTACTATCCTCTGGATTCGTGGTTTATTCGCTCAACTGCTGTAAGGGATGAGATGATCGATCTCAACAAGACGATCAACTGGAAACCACAGTCAACAGGCGCCGGTCGCTTTGGCAACTGGCTGGAAAACCTGGTCGACTGGAACCTTTCCCGCTCAAGATATTGGGGAACCCCCCTGCCCATCTGGCGTACCGAAGACGGAACGGAAGAGCTCTGCATTGGCTCCGTTGAAGAGCTTATCTCGGAGATCGAAAAATCCGTTGCCGCTGGCTTTATGCCGGTCAATCCTTACCAGGATTTCGTAGTTGGCGACAATTCCAAGGAAAATTACGAAAAGATAGACCTGCACCGTCCCTTCGTGGATGACATTGTACTGGTATCCCCGAAAGGGGTAAAAATGGTACGCGAACTCGACCTGATCGATGTCTGGTTCGATTCGGGGTCCATGCCGTTTGCCCAGGTTCACTACCCATTTGAGCACAAAGAGGAGTTTGATACACTCTTTCCGGCCGACTTTATCGCGGAAGGTGTGGACCAGACCCGCGGTTGGTTTTTTACGCTTCACGCCATTGCCACCATGGCCAAAGGCTCTGTCGCTTTCAAAAATATTATCTCCAACGGACTCGTTCTGGATGCTGCCGGCAACAAGATGTCGAAGCGTCTGGGCAATGCGGTCGATCCTTTTACCACCATCGAAAAATACGGATCCGACCCGGTTCGCTGGTACATGATCACCAATTCACAACCGTGGGACAACCTGAAATTTGACCTGGGCGGGGTAGATGAAGTGCGCCGTAAATTCTTTGGCACACTTTACAATACCTATAGTTTCTTTGCGCTGTATGCCAATGTGGATGGCTTTGCCTACCGGGAAGCTGAACTCCCAAATTCGGATCGTCCGGAGCTGGATCGCTGGATTCTCTCCTTACTGAACACCCTGATCAAAGAGGTGACCGAAGCCTACGAAACATACGAACCGACCAAGGCAGGAAGGGCTATTTCAGAATTCGTCTCGGAAAATCTTTCCAACTGGTACGTCCGGTTAAGCCGCAAAAGGTTCTGGGGCGGCGAATACGATGCAGACAAGATTTCTGCCTACCAGACTTTGTACACTGCACTCCAGACTGTTGCCAAACTGGCTGCACCTATTGCTCCCTTTTACAGCGATCAGCTTTTTCGCGACCTGAACAAAGTGGCGCACCGCGAGCAGGATCTATCGGTCCACCTTACCAGGTTCCCCGTAGCCGATGATACCATGGTCGACCAGGCTCTCGAGGAACGCATGGAGATGGCCCAAAAAGCATCCAGCATGGTACTCGGCCTTCGCCGGAAGGAGAAGTTGAAAGTGCGTCAGCCTCTGGCAAGAATTATCGTGCCTGTTTTGAACGAAAGTTTCCGCAAACAGTTTGAAGCCATCGAAAGTATTGTATTGACTGAAGTCAATGTGAAGCAGGTGGAGTATCTGACTGATTCGTTGGGAATTATCAAGAAGAAGATCAAACCCAATTTCAAGACACTTGGGCCAAAATACAGCAAACTGATGAAGCAGATTGCCGGCATGGTTGCTGCCATGGATCAAAGCCAGATTGCCTCTTTCGAGAGGGATGGTTCTTTTGATACGGTCATCGGGGGAGAAGCTGTCAGGCTTGTTTCGGAAGATGTGGAGATCCTCACGGAAGATATTCCGGGCTGGCAGGTAGCCAGCGAAGGCAATCTGACCGTGGCACTCGACATTCATGTTACGCCGGAGCTGAGGCTGGAAGGCATTGCCCGCGAACTGATCAACAGAATTCAGAATTTGAGGAAAGAGAGTGGTTTCGAGGTTACCGATAAAATAGAACTCACTGTAGGCAACCACCCTGAGCTGGCTGAAGCGCTGGAAAAATTTGGGGATTACATCTGTACACAGACTCTGGCACTGAAACTTCATCGGGTTGAAGTATCAGAGGTGGCTGCAGATCAACTCGTTGAAATTGAACCCGGATTAGAAACAGTTCTAACCGTCAGGAAAATTTGAGAGATTAACTGATGCTGTTGATAAATATTTATTTCAGCATGTATAAATAGCACCGATTTAGATTATATTTACAAAAAGCGCAACATTATGGCAGAGAAAACAAGATATTCAGACGATGAACTCCAGGAGTTCAAGTCCCTGATTCTGGGCAAACTGGAAAAGGCACGTCAGGATTACGAACTATACAAAAACGCTATTACTCAGGGTGACGGCAATGATACCCAGGATACATCCCCAACTTTCAAGGTATTGGAAGAAGGCGCAGCCACTCTGTCCAAAGAGGAGGCAGGCAAGCTTGCGCAACGTCAGCAGAAATTTATTCAGCACCTCGAAGCGGCCCTGATCAGGATCGAGAACAAAACCTATGGTATCTGCCGTGAAACAGGAGCTTTGATCTCCAAAGAAAGACTGCGTGCGGTTCCTCACGCTACTTTATCTATTGACGCTAAAAATTCCCAGCGCTGATCTGTTTTTTCAGGGCAAAAGAGTCAACCGATCTATCCATTGAAGACCGAAAGAGCTTTCTCTGCACTTTTTACATTGCCCATGAGCAATAGAAAGAAATCAATACTTCTTATCCTTTTGATTTTACTGATTGACCAGACTTTAAAATTCTGGATCAAAACCCATTTGGCTCCCGGAGGCGAAATTGTCATTTTCAAAAATTGGTTTATCCTCCATTTCATTGAGAACAACGGAATGGCCTTTGGCCTCGAATTTGGAAATCACATCGGCAAATATTTCCTGAGTATTTTCCGCCTGATCGCCATTGGCCTTTTGGGTTGGTACCTGCAAAAACTGTTGAAAAGAGAGGCTCCTTTCGGATTGATTGCCTGTTTTTCTATGATCATGGCCGGTGCCATCGGCAACATGATTGATGGAGCATTTTATGGAATGATTTTCAATTACAACCCGGGAGAGGTGGCAACTCTTTTTCCTGCAGATGGAGGTTACTCCTCTTTTCTGATGGGCAGGGTGGTCGACATGTTCTATTTCCCGCTGATAGAAACCACCTATCCAGGCTGGGTTCCTTTTCTGGCAGGTCAGGATTTGATTTTCTTCCGGCATATTTTTAACGTTGCCGATTCTGCTGTTTCCATTGGAGTATTTTCCATATTCATTTTCCACAGGCATCATTTTGGAGAGGAAAAGAAGATAGAAAATGAAGGAGAACCCAAAACTGGGGATAACCTGGAACCAAAAGACGCAGATTGAATCAATTTCCACGTAGTGTCCTTAGTGCAATCCTTCGCGTCCTTTGTGGTAAAATTTTTAATTATTCACCACAAAGTACCACACAAAGGTTACACAAAGGAGGGCCGGATGAATGGCATTGTCTCATAAATACTTATTTTCGCGACGGATCCCGAAAGCATTTTGAAACAAAAATATGAGCAACAAAACAAAATCGATATTGATCATCCTGCTGATTCTGGTGGTCGATCAAATTCTTAAGATATACATCAAAACCCACTTCATGCTGGGAGAAGAGGTTGTTGTGGCAAAGAATTGGTTTATCCTTCATTTTGTCGAGAACAACGGTATGGCTTTTGGTTTCGAGTTCGGTAACAACATTGGTAAATATTTCCTCACGATTTTCAGGATAGCAGCCATTGGCGCACTGGGCTGGTACCTTTCCAAATTGTGGAAAAAGGAGGTACCATTCGGATTGGTTGTCTGCTTTTCGCTCATCCTGGCCGGAGCAACGGGTAACCTGATCGACAGCGCATTTTACGGATTGATTTTCAATGAAAGTCATGGTGTGGTAGCCACCCTTTTCCCGACAGGTGGCGGTTATACCTCCTTTTTATTGGGGAAAGTGGTGGATATGTTCTATTTCCCGCTGATCGAAGGCCATTTCCCAGGCTGGTTCCCCATCTGGGGCAGCCAGGAATTCATCTTTTTCAGACCTGTATTCAACATTGCAGACTCCTCCATCTCGGTAGGTATTGTGGCCATTTTCATCTTTTACCGACAGTATTTTGACGACAAGAAACCGGAGGTGATTGTCCCGGAGGAAGCCGCTATTCCAGAAGTTGAAACAACAACCAAAGAGGTTGTGGAAGAGACAACTGAGCCGCAGAACGCCCCTACGCAATAATATTATTTTGAATCCTTTTGTTGTTTTTTGGGGGGAATACTGGATTTGATAATTGATAAATGAAATCGAGGCCACAAAGGCACTAAGACACGAAGGTTTCACTAAAGTTATAGAACGAAACGTTTGATTCCATCCTTTATTCTCGGGACATCGAAGTTAATCAGATATCCAAGTCTTTTGCCAGTCAGTTTCAAGTGACTAAGTATTTGAGCTTCCCAGACTGGATTCACTGTTTCCAATGCTTTTAACTCACAAATGACAAGATCATTGATCATTACGTCTAGTCTTAATCCTTCATTAAATATAATATCCCGAAAAACAATTGGGACATCCAATTGCCGAGAGACCAAATAACCTTCGTTTGCCAATACGTGGCAAAAACAAACTTCATAAACCTTTTCCAAAAGTCCTGGACCAAGTTCTTTATGCACCTTAAATGCGGCATTCACTACAGCTCTCCCGATTATCTCTTCCTTCACTGAAATAGGAACAAAACTTCTATATTGATCCATTTTTATCATATTTTCTTTGTGAAACCTTCGTGTCTTGGTGTCTTTGTGGCGGAAAACGAAAGCCGATTAATTGAACAAATGACGCCTTATTTATAAAGTTACCCCCTTTTTATACCAATCACGAATCTTTCATAAAGATTTCCCCAAAATCAGCTATTTTTGAATAAACAACTTATCCTATGCAATCCATCAATCCATTTACAGGTGAAATCGTTCAAACCTACCGGGAATACTCAACTCCGGAGGTAAATGCCATCGTACAACAAGTGGATACAGCTTACCGGAGCTGGAAGCAAACCGCCTTTGAGCACCGTTCAAAGCTGATGAAAAATCTTCAGGCAAAACTTGTGGGGAAAAGGGAATCGCTGGCTGCCCTGACCGTTTCCGAGATGGGGAAGGTCTATCGTGAAGCATTGGGAGAGATCGATAAATGCGCTTTGGCATGTGGCTATTATGCCGAAAATGGCGAGAGATTTTTACAAAATGAGCCGGTTCAAACAGAGGCTCAGGAATCTTACATCTCCTACCAACCCATTGGCACTATCCTTGCCGTCATGCCCTGGAATTTCCCCTTTTGGCAGGTTTTCCGATTTCTCGCCCCTGCCCTGATGGCTGGAAATACCGGATTGCTGAAACATGCCTCCAATGTATCAGGTTGTGCGCTGGCTATCGAACAACTGGTGGCTGAGGCCGGTTTCCCTGCGAATGTATTCAGAACTTTGCTGATTGGCTCTTCCAGGGTGGAGGCTGTTATCGCAAATCCATTGATCAAGGCAGTAACCCTAACGGGAAGCATTCCTGCCGGAAAAGCCGTGGCTGCTTCGGCAGGAGCCAACCTCAAAAAATCCGTTCTTGAACTTGGAGGCAGCGATCCCTACTTGATCCTGGCAGATGCCGATCTTCTTACTGCTGCCACACTCTGTGTGACCAGTCGTTTGCTGAACGCCGGTCAGAGTTGTATCGGGGCCAAACGGTTTATCATTGCCGATTCAATCTATGATACATTCAAATCCGAATTTGTGAGGCTGATGACAGCTTCGGTCTATGGAGATCCGCTCGATCCGAATACCACCATCGGACCGCTTTCGCGGAAAGATCTGCGCGACGAATTGCACCAGCAGGTTGAAACGAGCCGTGCGATGGGCGCTTCGGTGCTGATAGGTGGTTTTATCCCGGAAGGGGAAGCAGTTTTTTATCCCCCAACGGTAATAGAAAATGTAACCCGTGATATGCCGGCTTACCACGAGGAGTTGTTTGGACCGGTGGCGGTTTTGTACCGGTTTAAAACCGAAGAAGAGGCCATCCGTATCGCCAACGACACTGTTTTCGGATTGGGCGCCGGTATTTTCACAGCTAATCTGCAGAAGGGCAAAATGTTGGCGGAAAAGGGACTAGAAGCAGGATGCGTCTTTGTAAACGACTTTGTTAAATCGGATCCCCGTCTTCCGTTCGGCGGCATCAAAGAGAGCGGATATGGCCGAGAACTATCCTGTGTTGGGATCAGGGAATTTGTGAATATCAAGAGCATCTTGGTAAAATAGGTTGATATTTACATATAATGTGATTTTATCAAATTAAACGATACATTTGATAGAACTTAAACACAGAAGTCGTCATCTTTCTTCCCGAAGGACGAAATACTATATTCTGAAACAAGAAAGAACAATGCCTTCACAAAATATATTGACCAGGCTAACAGCGATCATTGTTGATGATGAACTTTATGGAAGAGAGAATCTCCGTATGATCATTGAGAATTATTGTCATGAAATTGAAATCTTAGGTTGTGCCGATTCTGTGGTTAGCGCGAAGGAACTGGTAATTGCGCATACACCGGATGTAGTATTCCTCGATATAAACATGCCTGTATTGGATGGATTTGATTTCCTAAGTGAATACGATGATCGGAATTTTATGGTTGTATTCGTTAGCGCACATGAGGAATTTGGTATCAATGCAGTAAAAGTCGGCGCAGTAGATTATCTTCTTAAACCAATAAATATTAAAGAGTTAAAACAGACTGTTAAAAATCTGTTGTCCCTTAAAAGTAAAAAGATCAAAACTGAACCCGTTCACGAAAGTGATAAATTAGTGATCCCTGCTTCGCATGGCTTTGATTTATTGGCTTTTGATGACCTTATCAGGCTTGAAGCGGACGGGTGCTATACAAAAATTGTTGTCAAAGGGGAGAAGAATAAAATAGTCTGCCGCACGTTAAAAGAATTTGAAGATTCATTACCCAAAGATCGCTTTTTCAGAATTCACAAATCGCATCTGATCAATTTGAAGTATTTAAAAGACTATTCAAATTTTGGAGGCAATTACGCGACCATGACAGATGGCAGTAAAGTAGAAATATCACGCAGGAAAGCTCCGGAATTTATCAAAAGAGTTAAAGCCATGCTAAATGTTGTCTGAGTATGCTTAACAGATTGTTCATCATCGCGTCTATTTGCCTCCTCCAGCTTGCCCAACTTTATTCGCAGACTCCATCCTTTTATCATTATACCTCCTCTGATGGATTGGCTTCCTCCACTGTTTATGACATCATTCAGGACAAAGATGGGTTTATCTGGTTTGCTACCGCCAATGGGATAAGCAGGTTTGATGGCAACCATTTTACTACCTACCGTACCATTGACGGACTTAATTCCAATTCAATAATTGCGCTCACGGAGGGGAGAAACGGTGAATTATACGCAGGCAATTTTGAAAAAGGGGTGAATGTCGTTAGAAATGGCCAGATTGAAAACTATTGCAGTGAGATTGAAGGGAATAGTTTTACACTCTCCTATTTACTACTTAGTCCTCCGGGGGAAAGGGAACAAAGCATCTTTGCTTATGGACGAATGGGAAATATCAATATCATCACCGGGGATAAATCTGTCGGACTGACCACAAGGAGTATTCATACTTCCCGCATTTTCATCAATAAACTAGAGGTGTTATCCAATGGTAACATGATCGCACTGACCACTACCGGGTTATTCAACTTTAAGAACGAAACGTTATCAAAACTCTTTATCAAAGGTTTGCCGGATACCAATATTTATTGTTTTTCGAGGGGGAAAGAAGGGAGTTATTATGTCGGAACAAAAGGAGTAATTTACAAAATACAAGGGAATGAAGTAATTGAAAAGAAAGATATCAATGTAGCCGGCATAAATGATGTCGTAGCCATTTTAAGTGACAGAAATGGTAATATATGGTTTTCGATCAGGAACCTGGGTTTTTATCTGATATCAAACGGTTCAGATAAAATAATTGACATCGGAAGTAAGCTGGGACTATACAAAACTCTTGTCAATAATTACTTTGAAGATAAAGAGGGAAATATTTGGGTAAGTACCTTCGGGGAAGGAGTTTTTTGTATCAACAATCAATACCTGAAAAACTACAATGAGAAAGATGGGTTGAACAGTAACAATATTTATTCCATTGTAAAAGAAAGTTCAGGTAATTTGGTGGTTGGTACTTTTACTGGTGTAAATATTTTCGAAAACGAAAGATTCGGTCAAATCAAAAATAATTCAAATAAATTGTTGTCTGCCAATATCTATGCGATCAAAAATATTGACAATGAGTTTTTTATCAGTTGTGCTTCGGAAAAAAATGAATTGATAAGTATTTCCTACAACGGAATAATACTGAACTTGTTCGAAGGGCTCTCTTTCTGCAAACTTAGCAACGGCTTGTATCTTTTCGGAACAAGGATAAATAATATAAGAGTCCAAAAAGAACTGAATTACAATAAGAATCATTCTTACTTGTTCAACATTATTGGAAATATACCAAATGCAAACCGCATTAATGACATTTTTGAAGACACTGAAAAAAATGTTTGGATCGGAACAGGACAGGGTTTATGCAAAATAAAAGGAATGACTTATGACACAACTAAATGGACGAAAACTTATTTCCCCACCAATCTGGTTTTGAATTCCAGAATCAACTCCATCTTTCAGGATAACGAAAATAAGGTCTGGTTTGCCTGCGAAAAAGGAGTTGCCTGTTATAACCTTTTAAATGACTCGGTTACCAGCTACACAAATATTAAGGGACACGATCTCTCCTCTTCCACTTCACTTGTTTCAGATAGTAAGAACAGACTCTGGATTGGAAACATGAAGGGGCTTTACTTATTTGAGGGTAATTCGATCAAACAGCTGAACAAACAAACGGGTCTGCCATCCGACGAAATTTATACACTTTGCTACGATGCCGTAAAAAATCATTTGTATGTAGGAACAAGTAATGGAATTTCCATCCTGGATATTAGTTCTTTTGACAATTATATCCCACTCTCACCGGAAGTTAAAATAACTTTTCTAAAGGCTGGTGACTCAACCTATGCTAACTATAACAACCTGGTTTTAAAACCGGATCAAAATCATATTTTCATCGAATTCAAAGCCTTAAGCTTTTCTTCACCGGGTTCGGTCAGATACAAGTATTGTTTGAATAACAAGTGGGCCGAGACTGATCATGATTTTCTGGATTTCATTTCGCTGAAGGGTGGTTTCTACAACCTGCAAATCATGGCAAAATCGCAGAATACAGATTGGAGCAAACCCCTGTTACTCTCCTTTCGTGTCCTGCCACGCTTTGTGGATACCATATGGTTTACCATATTGATAATATTATCGCTAGGCTTCTTCTCTGTCATGTTTATGATTTGGCTATTAAAATACAATAGTAAAAAGAGCCGTGAAGAATTTGAATTATCCGAAAGGATCAACGAACTCAAGCACCAGGCTTTGTCGGCCATGATGAACCCCCATTTTATTTTTAACGCCCTTAACTCGGTACAGTACCTGATCAATTGCAAGAGGAATGAAGAAGCGAATGATTACATCGCCATGATGGCCAAATTGGTAAGAAAAAACCTTGACACTGCAGGAAGTGGATTTATACTGCTGTCGGACGAACTTATAAGATTGGAGCTGTATCTTAATCTTGAGAAGCTTAGATTTCAGGAAGGATTCTCCTTTGAGATTAAGTTGGGAAATGATGTTAATACAGATTCAATAATGATCCCAAATATGATCATACAGCCCTTTGTGGAAAATACACTCTGGCATGGCATCATTCATGCTGGAGGCAAGGGACTTATAACAATTTCATTCTCCTTTGAAGAGGTAGATATTGATTTGAACCTCAGCCGTTCGCTAATTATCAGGATCACTGACAATGGGGTTGGACTGGTGGAAGCGAATAAGAAGAGAAAAGAGGACCACATATCCAAGGGGATACAGATAGTAGAGGAGCGCCTTAGGTTATTAAGTACAAAACTGCAGTTGCCTATACCAATCATGCTGGAAGATCTGAATAACCGGAACCACCTCTCCCATGGAACAGAAGTAATTATATCGCTCCCACTTCCGCTTTATAAAATAATTTCATAGATGTAAGGCTCCCATCTTTACCTACCGTTTAATTACAAATACCTACCGTTGGTTTACTGACATCTCCCGTCAGTTTGATAGCTATTGTGGCAGGGAATCATCATGTCTAGATTCAGGGCAAAGTTTATGTCTGAAAGATGGATATACTAAAAATAATAAGGAGTCTGTTGTCAAAAAAACAACCAACATCTGCACCTCTTATAATTATTAAGAAGGATTCAGATGATGTCAACATCAGGAAATACGAATCCATTGATGAAGCCATAGCAGATCTGGAAAACGATCCGAATGTCCCATCAGAAAAGATTGAAAAGCTGAAAGCATCACTTAAACAGCTGAAGAATAAAACTTCAATCAAGATCAGGAATGGGGAGATATTATTGTAAATGCCTAATTATTTGAACTATCAGCTTGCAAAATAAACGCTTGTATAAATATTTAATGATTCAAACCTTCACAAAAAAAGAATACAAAATCATGAAAAAAACACTGTTTCTTTTATTGGTATCATTTATTGCCAGTTGTTCATTTGCCTGTGATTGCGGGAACTGGGGTCAGTTGCTCGTACGGATTCCGGCGGGTTCAGCAAGGTATAACTGTGGCAGCACTATAGAATGGAACTGCAATCAGCCTTTATCTTTTACAAATACTTATCAGTGCACTCCGAATAACGCCACATGTCAGGCAACGACAACCTGGGAAGTGAAGACGGCTGCCGGTGCAGTTATCAAATCAGGTACCGGGACCAGCAACCTTAGCGGTGGGTTCAACCTCCCTTCAAGTGGCAACTATACACTTACCTTAAATGCAAATTGCAACGGAATTATCTGCAAACCATGTGTTTATACAATTATAGCCAATTGTTCGTCTGCCTGTGAATGTGGAACATGGGGCCAGTTGCTCGTACGGGTACCAGCAGGCTCAGCCAGGTATGATTGTTACAGTCAAATCAATTGGAAAGTAAATCAACCACTTTCATTTACCAGTACTTACCAGTGTAGCCCGAATAACGCCGGGTGTCAGGCCAAAACAACCTGGGAAGTGAAGTCGGCTTTAGGTGCAATCATCAAATCAGGAACTGGTACCAATAACCTTAGCGATGGTTTCAATCTCCCATCAAATGGCATCTACTCGCTGACCTTATACGCGAGTTGTAATGGGATAGCCTGTAAACCATGTGTTTATAAAATAGTAATTCAGTGATTCATTTCGATGCACCATAGAGCACCAAACTATGAACAAAGTTCTCTTATTTATATTGATGACAATTGTAGTTCAGGGTTATTCTCAAAACTACCCTATTACCGGCATCAATATTTCATTGCCAGCAAGCCCTGACGCCAATACAGCCAACTGGGGTACCGGAAAAACAATGTTAACCATCACTGCCACAGCTAAAGCGGTCGCTGGTCGGGTAGACCCAATGGTTGAAGAGAGTAAGCTATTGCTAACGATTAAAAAAGGGGGAGTTAAAGTTTGTGGCGCCTTTACCGGCAGTTCGGCACCGGCTGCCAATTTCAATACCCTTACCAAAGTTTGGAGTGGGACGAATGCAGTTTCATTTTTGGGAAAAGACTGTGTATTAGCTCCTGGTGATTATGAAATCTGTGCCCAGTTTTTTGGTTACGGTGCTGCAGGGTCAGCTCCTTACAGCGAAGAAAAATGCAAACCATTTTCAATCAGAGAGGTTGAGCAACTATCCTATCAGCCACCTCAACCGATCACGCCGGCAGATGGTTCCGAATTTACTGAAGCAGAACTTCAAAAACCCTTTGTATTCCGGTGGATACCTGTAATTCCCAAGCCGCAGGAGCCGGTTACTTATCGATTAACCGTTTGGCAATTGATGCAGGGACAAAACGGAACACAGGCAATGCAGATCAACCAACCCCTGATTACCAAAGATGTCGACAATATTACCCAGACAGTTGTAAATAATATAGTCGGTGGTCCATGTTTACCTCCTTATTTGTGCGACTTTATCTGGAATGTGCAGGCACTGAACCGGGAAGGGAAGCCAATTGGGGAAAATAACGGCACCAGTAAACCTTTTGTGTTTTCCGCAATCCGCTGTGAGTGCGGAACATGGAATCCATTAATTGTACAAAACGCGGCAGTTGTATCAAGATATGAATGCAATAGTAAAATAGAATGGAGATGCAATCAACCTTTCAGCTTTACAACAAACTATCAGTGCCGTCCGAACAATGAAAAATGTCAGGCAAAGACAGGTTGGGAAATTAGAATGGCTGATGGAAGTAAAAAAGCAGGAAGTGGCACCAACGGTTCTTTCACCCCTGTAACCAATGGGATCTACACCCTAACTTTGAATGCCACATGTAATGGAAAGGCTTGCCAGCCATGTATTTATTCTATTGTAGTTGAAGGATGCAAAACATGTGACTGTAGCGAATGGAGCAATTCTGTGGTTGAAATTCAGGCAAAGGATGTAACTACTTCAAGATTGAAATGCAGCGAAACTGCCTCTCTTTCAAAAGGAATTTATCAATTCCATTTTCCGGATTTTGTTTGCAATCCCAAAGATAGTTCTTGCACAGTTTCCTACGAATGGTCGGTACAAGGTATGGCTTCAGGCAACGGAACCGGAAAAACCTTCCGTTTCAATTTTAACCAGGCTGGACCACACACTGTGATGATCATTCCAATATGTGGCGGGAAAAAATGTGCCCCATGTAGGATTATTATAAACGTAGTAGATACGCTCCCGCCTCCTGACGGACCAAAATCTCTCCCTGATCAAAAATGTGAAAACTACTCTTTTGAGTTAAGAAAAATTTACAAGGGAGATTCTATTGCCTATGATGGCAGCATCACCAATAAATACAGAGGAACGGAATCGAAGTACAACCCCAAAAGCTTCAGAATAAAGATAAAAAATGATTCTGTCATTGGCATTGATAACAATGCGCCCAAAGAATGGAACAGAACCCCTTCCAAGTTTCCTCCGGGTTCAAGTCAGATAAAATGGACCAATAATTCAGGAGATATCCCCCAGGGAGAAACAAAACTTGGCACCCTCTATTTTGCTGTTCCAACTGTCAACCCATTCTATGTCATCTACGAGTGGCTCAATAAAGAGGGGGAGATTCTATGCAAGGATTCAGTTGCGCTGATTGATATCAGATATTATTATGAACTGTCCGTGGAGCCATCTTACACTTATACTGATATTTCCAACAATGTATTGAGGGTCCAGTATTTAAACCATTATGCATCGGTTGAAAATATAAAAGTGACGATTTACGATGTCGAAGCAAAGAAAATAAAACGCAAATCGAAGGATGTGATCAAATTAAATAGTGTAACCGGGCTAAACAGGATCTCTATCGATATCAAAGATTACAATCTTGAACCAGGTAGGTTCTATCTTCTGACCATTTCCGATTTCCATAGCACTTTTCATTTCAACTTTAAAGTTACCAATGATCGTGAAAAATAAAATCCTTCTTTCATTCTCCTTGATGTTGCTGGCTTACGGATTGAATGCCCAGACCGGCGGACCCGGCCAGCCTGAGTTTATGCAATTCCAGCAAGCAGGCACCTCGAATTTGGTCAACCCTTCATCGGGTTCATTTTCCTATCAGATTCCCTTGTTCACCATTGGCGGCTATCCGATGAATTTAACCTATCAATCCGGAATTCAAATGGAAGATGTTGCTTCCATGGTTGGTTTGGGATGGAATTTGAATGCCGGAAGTATAGTCAGAACTTTAAGAGGATTACCTGACGACTTCAACGGGGATCCCATCATCAAGGAATATTCTGTCAAACCCAACGAAACTTTTGGCGGCAAATTGGGGGTAGATCTGGAAATAGCCGGATTGCCTCCATCTCTCGGTATTTCTGTAGGAGCAGGTTTAGGCGTTTTCTATAATAATTACAAAGGATGGGGGTTGGAACCCTCCTTAAGCGGCTCGGCCAGTCTAAGTGCACAATCCAATGCAGGTGTTGGAGGAAGCGCCTCTTTGGGAATGGGAGTTTCTGTTAATTCTCAATCGGGGGTTGATAAATATTTGAGTCCGAGTATAGGACTTAAACTGGGGAAAGGTAATGACAAATTAGGCATTTCACTGGGTAAAACATGGTCTGTCAATTCCAACGAAGGATTGAAAAGTAGCATGAATGCAGGATTGAGTTACGTTAGATATTCTCCAAATCAGACAAGAAATGGAGTAAGCGGCGGCTATAAGGTGAGCGAAAGACACACGGATCAATCCTCTATGTCACTTCTTGGTTTATCCAATTGTTCATATCTGAACAATTCTTTCCAGCCAGATATTGATTATCCATTTCTGAACAGCTCGGGTACCTATTCCGGCGCAATGGGTTGGGACGCCTATTATGTAGATCCGAACATCAGGGTAACCGGTTATTTTTCTAAACAAACATTGGCTACAACCAGCCAGACTTTTGCTGCATATGGGTCAATGTACGAGAGCAATTCGATCGGAGGAAACTCGCTGATGGATTTTAACCGGGAGAAAAGGCTCCCCTATTTCATTGGCGAATCAAAAATATTGCCCATCCCATTCAAAACCCCGGATGTTTTTAACCTGAACGGACAAGGTTTATCCATGACCTTTTCGGTCAGTAAAAATGATATAGGCATGGTTGGAGATGCTGAGGCGATTATCAATTCGAACGGCACTCAGGCTGGTGCTGAGGTGAATTTAGGTGCACTTTTCAAAGCCGGCGCCAACTTTGGGACTTCCACCTCATTTCAAAAAACCGGGAAATGGAACCCAACCAATGTCAACTTCAAACCTGAACAGGATGTGATTGGGAACAGCTTTTATCAGCAGTTTTGCTTCAAGAATCATGGGGAAATCAACAAATTTAATTATTCTGCATTCTCCTTTTTGGGAGACTATAATCCTGTGCAATTCAATCTTCTGAATGAGACCCTCCTGACACAATATTTAAGCAATGGAAGCCATGTTACATCCAATGTACTGAACACGGTACAATCCGTTCGGCAGTCAACAATCAATTATCTGACAGCAAATGAGGCGGATAAAATTGGGTTTGACAAACAAATAAAATATTACAATTTCAACAACACACCGGCGCCTCCGCTGAATAGAATATCTGAATATCGTAAGGGGCATCACCTTTCAGAAATTGAGGTTACACAGCCCGATGGTATGAAATATGTTTTTGGCATACCCGTATACAACATCTCTCAAAAGGAGGTCAGTTTCAACGTCACAGGCAATACCACGGATCCGGTAAAAAATCTGGTTCATTATACAAAAAACCTGGATAATACATCAGGCAACAACAAGGGAATTGACAACTTTTTTGAATCTACCGCAACCCCGGCTTATGTGACTCAATTCCTGATCACTGCCGTTTTAAGCCCCGATTACAGGGACCTTACCAACGATGGAATTACCGAAGACGATCTGGGCAACTATGTCAAATTCAGCTACTTTAAAGAAAACTTCAGCTACAACTGGAGAACTCCGTTTGCCAAAGATTTCGCAACCTACAACAAGGGATTAAGAAGTGATGATCAGGATGACAAAGGCACCTATGTCTTTGGCAGTAAAGAACTTTGGTATGTTCGTTCCATTGAGTCAAAGACGGAGATTGCTGAATTCCACTACAGCCAAAGGCTGGACGGATATGGGGTGATCGATGAAAATGGGGGGAAGAATACAGGTCAGTTTTTAAGCGAGCTTGACTACATAGAGGTCTACTCGTTACCCGATCGCGCCAGGAATGGCAACAATGCTACGCCAATCAAAACCATTCATTTTGACTACAACAATTTATTGTGCAAGAATATTGATAATGGAGTTGTCGCCACTAATGGTAAACTGGCCTTAAACAAGGTGGATTTTACCTATGAGCATTCAAAAGAGGGAAAACTCACACCGTATGTTTTTGGATATGGCAATAAACCGAATCAGGCGAATGTTAACCCGGATTACAACATCAGAAGTGTCAACCGATGGGGTTACTACCAGGAAAATGGATCCAATTATAGCGATTGTTCTGATGGCTCACCACTCTCCAATATTGATTTCCCTTATGCCTTGCAAAACAAATCCATCATGGATCAAAATGCATTCGCATGGAATTTAACTGATATCACCATCCCGGGAGGCGGCAAGTTAAAAGTTGAATATGAAACCAACGATTATGGGTACATCCAGGATAAAACTGCAGGTCAAATGTTTATGATATCTGGCATTGGGAGCTCATCGTCACCCACAATAAACGGGAATTCCCTTTATGGTCCAATCTCGGACCTTAAAAATCGAATATATTTCAATTTGACAAGTTCCATATCAAATGCAAATCCTGTTGAAGCCAGAAAGGAATTGGAAGAGAATTATATAAAAGATATCAAAGACGGGTTTTTGTACTATAAATTTTATGTGAACTTAAGCGGTAACAAATATGAATACATCACTGGCTATGCCAAAATAAGAGACTATGGATTAGCAAGCAATACAGTTGCCTATGTGGAATTGGAGCCTGTCGCTATTGATGATGAAAACAACCTGATCAAATGCAGTCCCATCCTCAAAACCGCGTTCCAGTTCATGAGAATCAACCGAAACAGCATGGTGTTCAACAATACATCCATAGGCGCTCCTGCCAATTTTGGCGCGTTCATTCAATCCTTACCTGGGACAATAAGCCAACTGGGCAACCAAATATCTGCCTCATCCATGGGTGTGAATCTGTATTGCTCAACTATGAATTTCTGCAAAGAGGTTTCATTGGCAAAAAGTTTTATCCGTCTCTACAACCCTGCAAAAAAGAAAATAGCCGGTGGCAGTCGTGTAAAACAAATTAGTATTGACGACAATTGGAATGCCATGACCGGCAATACGCATCAGAATAAATCGTACACCACTTCCTATGATTATACGACTGAAGAGACGAATCCGCTGAACAACAGCAAAGTGACAATAAGTTCCGGAGTTGCTGATTATGAACCAATGGTGGGTGGTGATGAGATTTCCCTGAAACAACCCATCTTTTATTCCGATAAAAAGAAACTAGCGCCGGACAACGATTATTTCGTTGAAGAACCGGTAAATGAATCACTTTTCCCTGCTCCTCAGATAACCTATGGAAAGGTTACTCAAATTACCAATGATACAAATCTCAATGTAGCCAAAACCGGAAAAATTATCAATGAGTTCTTTACCGCAAAGGATTATCCTGTAAAAGTTGCCCGGACTGCAATTGATGAAAAGAGGGATAAAACCCAATTCAATCCTATTCAGCTTCCATTTGTAGCCATTGATCAGCAGCATGATTTTGCCTCTGTTTCTCAGGGTTATTCAATTGAGTTGAACAACATGAGCGGTTTAGCGAAAGCCACGTGGGTGTATAATCAAAATGGAGATCCGGTTTCCGGGGAGGTCTCTGAATACTTTCCGAACAATGACCACTTCACTACAATTGACCACAGTGGCAGGATCTCCCACAATAACAAAATGGGATTATCAGCCGAATATACCATTGACGGAAAAAAAAGCTATGATCAATCTGTCTCCACTTCTTACAACGCGAATTTGAATATGGCCGTTTTCGGAATAGTTCCCATCCCGATCATCATGCCCTTGTATTCCCAGATGACGGAAGAGAAGCAATTTCAGTCGATCGTTGTCAACAAGATAATTCATCGGAATGGCCTTTTAAGAAGTAAAACAGTTTACGAACAAAGCTCATCGGTCTCCACAGAAAATTTAGCCTTTGATGAGATAACCGGAGAAGTCCTTCTAACGAAACTGGCCAATGAATTCAACGACACGATATTTTCCTTCAAATACCCTGCCTGGTGGATATACGAAGGAATGGGGCCATCCTATACAAATACGAAATTAAAAATCAACAGCACAAATCTATCCGTTTTTAAACCGTTTTTAAAAGTGGGGGATGAGTTAAAATCTATCGGTTCAGTTCCCCGGTTATGGGTGAAAGATGTGAATTCATCCATTCCAATATTAGTAAATGATTTTGGTTCACAAATAACTATCTCAGGTAACGAATACCAGGTGTATAATTCTGCTGCAAAAAATCTTCTATCGGCATCTGCAGGTCAGGTAATTACCTGGAATCAGAATCCTTTGGCCAACGGAGTCACTTTGGAATTTGGTCAACTCAAGACACTGAACAGTTCTGCGATTGAGTACTATGACGATGCCGTTATGTATTGTGATTCCTGTGTTGCAATCATCAACCGGATGGGGAAAAATGATTTCTTATCGGGAAAGAAAGGAAATTTTAAACCCAAACGAACCTGGTTCTTTTTGGAAGATAGGTCTCCGGTTAACCTGGCTAACGGAATTACAAATATTAAGGAACAAGGGTTATTCAAAATATACACTAACTTCTGGGGACTGCCTGCAAATCCATCCTTAAATTGGACACCCGGTTATGCCAACTGGGAGTGGAAAGAAAAAGTCAATTTGACAAATGTTGATGGCCAAACCATTGAAACTGAAGATAGAATAGGAAGAAAGACAGCAAATTTACTGGGGTACAAAAATACACTGATCACAGCCCAGGCTACCAATGCGGCATATGGAGAGACTTATTTTGATGGTTTTGAAGATTATTACTGTGCCTACTGTCCATTACCAATAAAGCCAACTGAATTCGATAGAGCTCATCCTATGCCTGCATCGCAGATGAGGCGGACAAGTACATCATCGATAATGCCGGCTGAATCAGACTCACAACACAGTTTTTTGGAACTGAAAAGAGTAAAAGTGGTAAAGGGCCGTCCGTTTATTTCGAACACCGAATCACATACCGGCAAATACTCTTTAGAGATTCAGGGTTCGCTTTCTTTTACAATTTCCCCGCCAGTTGCCTGCAAAGGGGACAGAGGAAATCATGATAACACGGCATCAGGCACAAACGGTAAGTCTGTAAATGATTCGGGATGTATTGAATGTATAGGAGGATTTTCCCCTGATACAAACACTAAATATGTCTTTTCCTGCTGGGTTAAGGTGAACAATCCTCAACCCATTATCTCCTGCAGTGATGCATCAGTTGATATAACATGCAGTGGTTCAGCATCTATCAGTTTAAAATCCGAGGGTCCGGTGATAGAAGGCTGGCAAAGAGTCATGGGAACTTTCACTACATCTTCCAATAATAATGTCTCCGTCAATTTAAAGCAAGGCAATGCAACAACTTTTTTTGATGACCTGAGGATTTTCCCGGCAGATGGCAATATGGTTTCCTATGTGTATGATGATGTCAATCTAAGACTTACCTACAGCCTTGATGAAAACAATTATTTCACCAAAAATGAATACAACAATCAGGGAGAGCTGAGACGCATTAAAAAAGAGACCGAAAAGGGAATTGTGACCATCAAAGAGGTTAATTCATCCCTGGTAAAACATTAATAACTATGGCAATGCATAAACTTACGCTAATATTATTACTGCCTTTTTTTGCTATTAATGTATTTGCAAAGCAGTATCCTAAAATTGATTTCCTCTTATCAGGAAATGCCTTGATGGCATACAAAGAGGGGTCCCTCAATTTTCCCGCCACCCTGCCAAATGTCAATCCTGACCAGCTGAATAATTCTAACAGAGTTACTTCCTATCAAAATACAATAGCATTATTTCTCAAAAATCAATCGGCCTTTCATGCCAATGCCAAAGTGACCGTATCGGCAAACCTTCAATATTTCCCAATTAATATCTCATCAGCACCCGTTTCTAAAACGATCACGCTGGAAATTAACAACAGTGTTGATACGCTAACCAAAAGTATTATTTCCAGCATTTATGCGTTTAAAAATGCCTATAAGGTTGAGTTAACGATTACCAATGTAGTTGTTACTTCCGATGCAGGTACTGACTTAACCCAATTGAAAACCAAATTGGCCGATTTTATTGAATTAAATATAGGGTTTCAGGAAGAACGGCTTACCCGAATCAATTACAACATTTTTCCAACGAGTCTGACCGCTTGTGAAGATCAGGCAACTGACGAACTGGTTATCAACTGGAGCACTGTATCTGATGCTGAAAAATATGAATTGGAATACACCTTTGTGGATGATTACTCTGACAATTACGCTATTCCCATCAATCCAGCAAACATCCCTTTTAATTTCAAGGACAACAGTACCCGTGTCTCTCTAAAAGAAACCTATTATCGTTTCCCATTGGTTTTTGAAAGAGGCTATCTAATGTACAGAGTCAGAGCTATCGGACGGGGCGGCAATAACCTTGAGTTCCCGGTGTACTGCAGATGGAGCGGGGCTGAGAATGGAAAAGTCTCCACTTTTGCCAATAAGTTCTACCATGGCATCGCACATTCGGCCGACAAAATGAACTGGCAGGCAGCTTCCACTTTTGCTGAGGATGGAAAGCGCAGTGATATAGTTGGTTATATGGATGGAACCTTTCGTTCAAGACAGACCGTAACCGGAATAAATCTGGAACCACAGTTACCAAATAACCAAATATTTTTTGAAAGCTCCGATTGTTTTCAACCAGGCAGTGTGAAAGAGCGGGAAGTAATAGCCGGTGAGACCATATACGATTACCAGGGCAGACCTGCTGTAAATATTTTACCCGTACCAACCAATTCAAAAAAACTAGAATATTTACCGCTTTTGAATATCAGCAACAATGTAAACTCACCCAATACGACAAGAAAACCATATAACTGGCAGGACTTTGATAAACCAAACTTCACTTGTCCCAATACCAATAAGTTATTTCAACAACCTGATGCTACCTCCGGTATCATGGGTGCAGCAGCCTATTATTCAAACAATAATCCGAATAAACTTGGTTTTAATGCATTTATCCCTGATGCAGAGGGTTTCCCGTTTACACAACTAAGCTATTTGCAGGATAATACGGGAAGAGTAGCGGCTCAAAGCGGGGTAGGTACTGCTTTTCAATTTGTTAACCATCACGAAACAAGGTTCTATTATGCCGCTCCCAACCAGGAAGAACTTGACCGCATGTTTGGTACGGAGGTTGGTGATGCATTAAGATACAAGAAAAACGCTGTGATGGATCCAAATGGGCAGGTTTCTGTAGCCTATATAAATCCTGAAGGCAAAACCATAGCAACAGCTCTGGCAGGGAAAGCGCCTGATAATCTTGATCCTCTTGCCAATCAAACAACGAATACCATTGACATCTCCCTGATGAGTAAAAATGTGATGAATCCCGTCGACAAAACACTTGTCATTGAGCATCAGTTCGTGGTAACATCCGACAATACTGATTATACATTCGATTATGCGATCAATCCGGAAACGCTTACTGCAGAGTTATGTACCGGATTCCAGGTTTGTCTTGATTGTATTTATGACATAGATATTACACTCAACCATACTGAAAGCTGTACAGGCGCCCCATTGGTTTCCTATTCCGGAACCATTGGTGATTTGCTGAACAGTAACGGTAAAACTGATTTGAACTGCAACAACAGCAGCAGTACCGGATCCTATCCCCGTCACATTGTAAAGACTCTTGGAATAGGCACTTATACCATTACAAAAAAAATTAAGGTTAACCAGCAAGCAGCCCTTGCATACTTAGCCGAAGTCCTTAAAGATACCTGCAAATCACATTGGAATGCCATTTTACATGATGAGCTTTCACGTGTTGATACCATGAATTGCTACAGGAGTTGTGCCAATTGTGATCAGCCGCCGGTCAAAACTGTAACATGCGATACAACCTACTGCAAACCCAATCCCAACCGATGTGACAATATCCGGTCCATGATGCTGGCCGATATCTCGCCTGGTGGCCAATATGCACAATTTGCAAGAAATGCCAATGGCGCCGTCGATGCCAGCACTTATCCACTGTCAATTTTTAATCCTGGCAACATATTACCCTCTTTACCTACTCTTGTACAAATCAACCTCGCCTTGTCCCCATCCAGTTTTGCTAATTATAGTGACCTGGTTAATAATTGGTTGCCTGAGTATGCTGAAAAGCTACTCCCTATGCACCCCGAACATTGCCTGCTGGGCTGGTGCAGTTCCGATCAGATTGGCGCTACCCTGGATTTTGATTCCCAGATTCTTTCAACACAGTATTTTGGGGATGCTGTTACCAAAGGTTATTTTACCCAGGGTAGTCCGCTTCCCAATACCAATGTTAAACCGTACGAGCAATTGCTGAACATGGACCCATGGTTTTTGAACAATGCTAATCCGGCTATTAAAACTGCCCTGTTAAATAAACTTAAGAATTACGGTTGTTCTGCGACTATACCCGCCGATGAATTTGCCATGCAGATGGCCTGGTGTGCCCACAACAATCCTCCTCCAAACCAACAAGGTTCAACACCGGCGATGAATCCTGCCGCACCTCCGTGCAACCTGCCAACAAATTATTTAAGTACACACGGTTTTGGAACTGATCCGAATGTGGCTGACCTCGAATGGACCTACCTTCGCTCCCTTTATTTATCGGCTAAAAATGAAGTGATACAGACAAGCATGAATGCTTATGCTGATGCCAATAACTGCAATTCACGTTGTATTGGCGCGAAGGATTACAATGGCTGGGCACAGTTCTCCTGGAATGTACCAAATTTTGCCTCACTGCATAATTTTCAGCCTTGCCAGTCATCGGCCAATCCGTTTGTTTGGTTGCTTTACGAGGATAAACAAAACCGGTTTGGCACCAGTCTGGACAATATTCTCAATGTAATGGCTGATGCAGGAATTTCGATGGATGTAAGCAGCGTTACGAACTATGACGATCCATGTCAGTATGCACAAGCCATTGCAAATCAGGCAGAAAGTATCAATCAGCAGGCAGCGAATACCCTTTGCGGCGGCACATCTGATGCCGGTAGCGTTTCAGATTCTACTTGTCAAAAGGCCATTGCAGGCAACCTGAACGAACTCTTCAATTCCATCATAAGGTCCTTGCAAAGCAGCGCATCCGTTACACTGACATCAAGGCAAATACCCGCATCCATCAGTTCCATGGGGATAACCAGTGTTCGCGGATACCAGGGAGGGGATGCCAGAAATAGGTGGATCAGGATAGACCTTGATCCCTGCATGGAGATTGAAATTCCTTACCTCAAGGGAACTATAGCACCATTATCTGTATGCTGTATCAGCAATATTACCTGTACGGGGGCCAATTCAGGACCCTGCAGTTTTGACATGAAAGTTAACTATCCCATTGATTTTCCTTCAACGATTCATGTGGTTACAAAATGCAATCTTTTTGCAGGATGCAAGCGTACATCGAAACCTGTTTGTTCTCAGCCTTCACCTTACGTGGCTGCAATCAAGGATTATCTCAATGGGATATTCAATTTTATCACAACTTACCATGTCAATCCTGGCGCAAGTCAGCTTTCAGCCCTGTCGCCTTCTATTTTTCTAAGCGATGATGTCAGACAGTTACATACAGTAGCGCTAAATTCTGCCTCAAATTTTGTTATCAACCTCACTTATAATGATCCTCGTGGAAAGGATAAAAATTGTGCGATAACTTTGCAAAACAATTCAGGTATCGTCGACTGGAACAATGTTAAAAACATCATCAATATTGCACCTGATCTGTCTCTTGTTCAAAATGGCATTACCCGTGATTTCATTCTAAAAGTACTTAGTGGCACGAGTCTCAGCAACCTGGCAACAGTCATAGTGAAAGGCCATGTTGATTGCTGGGTGTTGAACCAATGCCCCCCGGTGAGAACGTTGTGCGACAGCATACCTGTGATGCCCCCGTACCCTTATGTCAACAATTGCGTGAAAGATCTGTTGGCAACAGCCAATAGTAACACCAGTAATCTTTACAACTCCTGGGTGGACAGCATGAAAACCGACCTCTTGCAGCGTTATTATGCCAAATGCCTGAAAGCGCTGGAAGTATTTAACATGAAATACGATGACAAGCAATACCACTATACACTATATTATTATGATCAGGCCAGTAACCTTGTAAAAACCGTACCCCCGGCAGGTGTCAAATTGTTGGATCATAACCAGGCCCTGCAGGTACAAACATTCCGGCAGGCAGGCTATGCCTCTGCACTTTTGCCTTCTCACTTTAAAACAACAGTGTATCGTTTCAATACGTTGAACGAGGCAGTCTGGCAAAAAACACCGGATGCCGGAGAAAGCCGTTTCTTTTACGACGGACTGGGCAGAATTGTCGCTTCACAAAACGCACAGCAAAAGCAGGATGGCGATTTCTTCAGCTATACCAGATATGATTTATTGGGACGTATGGTCGAATCAGGCAAGCTGAAATCCGGGGTGATCAATCCCGCTTTTACCAGAAATTTCAATGGCTGGATCAGTTTCATCAACGGTTTGTCTGCTCGGACAGAAATTACCCTTTCGCAATACGATGAACCGTACCTGCCAGCCATCTCTCAGAAATTTGGAACAACAGGGCAACGAAATTTGCGCAAACGCATCGCATCTATTTTAAGTTTTGAAACAGCGGCAAAGCTCACCAACAAGGAGTACATCCATGCCTCTCATTATACTTATGACATTGAAGGTAATGTTTATCAGCTTATTCAGGATTACCCCAATGGCATCATTGGTGATAAATCTATGGAATACGATTATGACCTGCAAAGCGGAAAAGTGAACCGGATAACCTACCAAAGAGGCTTTATGGATCAGTTTATCCACAAGTACAGTTACGATGCTGCCAACCGCATAACACAGGTTAAAACAAGCACGAACGGAGTGGTATGGGAAACCGATGCCGAGTACAAATACTACCGTCATGGTCCGCTTGCCCGTTTGGAATTGGGTACCGATAAGGTCCAGGGACTTGATTATATGTATACGCTACAGGGATGGATCAAAGGGGTGAACGGTACCACAGACACCACCAAAACCGACATGGGACAGGATGGCATCATCGCCCCGATAGTCCCTGGAACTGCACCAACTGCACCGCAAATAGTTACCGTTGGAGGCATACCCATTTATATGTACACTATCGGAATGCTGTTTGGCAATGGCTTTAATGGTCCGGGCTATGGCGCCATCAACAACCCCGTGGCGCGCGATGCCTTCGGATATGTTCTTGACTATTACCCTGCCGACTATACTGCCATACAAGGTAATACATGTCTTGCCGGACTACAGCCAACTGCCGGGACTGTAAAACCCCTGTACAACGGAAATATAAGCCGTATGTACACCCAGATAAAGGCACTCGGCAACAATGGTTACAACTATACCTACGACCAACTCAACCGGATCACCTCGCAGCATGCATGGAAAATCAGTGGCACCAGCATGTCCATGCTTCAGAACGATGCATACTGTGGTACATTTAGCTATGATGCGGATGGGAATATCCTCAACAAAGTGCAGAATGGTACGGCTGCGACCCCTGCCATGGACAACCTTGATTACTTTTATTATGATGCCACGAATGGCACATACAATCCAGCCACAAGTATACCAGCCAATGCAACCAACAAACTGGCCCTGGTAAAAGACCTGGTTCCGGCCGGCAATTACAATACGGATATTGACACACAAAATCCGAACAATTATACGTACAACCAGATTGGCAATTTAATCAGCGATGCCACAGAGAATATTACCCAAATAGACTGGAACCTGCAGAACAAGATCACCCAAATTGCCAAGAGCGCCGGACCCAACCTTCGCTTCCAATACGATGCCCTGGGCAACCGAGTCATGAAGCATGTATCCAACGGCACAGCTTTACAGAATGGCCAGACATTTTACGTAAGGGATGCTCAGGGCCATGCAATGGCCACTTACGCATACAAGATTCCGGCAACCGGGGGAACTACGCCAAAGCTATACTGGAGCGAGGCAGCTATTTATGGCAGCAGCCGGATAGGGCTATACGCGCCCGATACGGTCATTACCGCAGCTCCCGTCAATGTTTCAGAAGAAGCATACCTGACCGTCAGCCGTGGCTTCAAGCAATACGAACTCACCAACCATCTGGGCAACGTGCTGGCCACCATCACCGACCGCAAAATACCCGACACCTCCAGCGGAGCAATAACCTATCAAGCGGAGATCATTAGCGGACAGGATTATTACGCTTTTGGGATGCTGATGCCGGGAAGGAGCTTTAGTAGTGGAGGTTATAGGTTTGGGTTTAATGGAAAGGAGAATGACAATGAAGTGAAGGGGGATGGGAATCAACAGGATTATGGATTTAGAATCTATGACCCACGTTTGGGAAAATTTCTTTCTGTTGACCCGTTAACAAAAAAATATCCTTGGTATACTCCATATCAGTTTGCAGGGAATAAACCGATACAGTTTATTGATCTGGACGGTGGCGAAGAAAAAGATACAAAAGCAGCAAAAAAAGGGGAAACAATTGTTTTTGATGATGGAACAAAGTTCACACCATCTTGCGATGAGATAGTGGTTGAAATAAAAAAAGATAAAAAATCCTCACCTGAAGCGATATCAGAGAAACACATAAAAAATGCCGAGAATGTGGGGATGGGATTAGATGTAAGTAAACTATTTATTGAAAACGTGGAACTTGATGGGAGAATTGCTTCGAGTGATATTGCAGAGTATACGAAAAATTTGAAAGTTAAAAGCCTTGGGTCATTAGATAAAATTGGGGCTGCATTAGGTGCCTATAATATACTTTCCAAAGCTTATAATGCATCGATACTCCCAGATGGAACACGTGAGAAAAAATTGGCTATGAATGAACTACATAAGTCTGAAGCGCATGCTATAATTGGAATGATACCTGTATTGGGAGAATTTGATTTGGCATATAATATTATGGAAGCTTTTGGATGGATAGATAATGCCCCTGCAAGTACACTTGAAGAATTAAAAAAATTCCAAAAGGCAGGTTATAGCGACCCGCTTCTTATAAAAGCAATAGAACAAAAAGAGAAACAAGAGGAAATGTTCAAGAATCTAAAAATAAAGCACTAATTCCAATTTAAGTTTGATGCAATAAAATAAATATGAAACAATGACCCATCTCTCAAAAATAACCCTACTCCTAACTTTGTTCCTCGCTTTCCAGGCAAGTGCACAGGAAAAGGAAAAGAAGAAGCTCTTCACCCTCAGCGGCGATATGGGGATCTGGTACGAAGGTTATGGGCTCGATAAGACACCGGGCTCACCTGTTCCAGATTTTTACAAAGCCCGCCGGCCGTGGAGCCTGTTCCGGTATACCTTTAACCCCATCTTCAACATTGGGAAATGGGAAATTCCTGTCAACTTCAATTTTAGTCTAAGTCCGGGTTTGAGTGGGTTCAGTCCCGGATTTGGTGGTTTCAATCCAAACCTGAACAATTTTAACGTACCCGGAGGTCCGAAACTAAGTATCTGGCAGTTCCTGACCAATCCGGCGAATAATTTTGGATTGCGCCCAAAAATTGGTTCAACCGAGTTTATGCTGGGTACCCAATATCTCAAATACAGCGATTTGAGTACAGGAGATCTTGGAATATTTGGTTATGGAGTTAACCTATCTCCCGGTAAATTCCGGATCAAGTTGTTTCGGGGGGTTTCGCAAAGCCCTGTCAATTACTTAGCGCCTACCCTAATCCCTCTATCTGACGGAATAGTTGGCGCTTACCAGCGGAACCAATGGATGGCGCAATTCGGACTCGAGAAAGAGGGAAAATACTTTGCGGGTTTCAATGTGGTAAAATCTGTTGATAAAACGGGTTCTGTTACTTCACCTCCCATTTTTCCCATTGTTCCGCAGGAAAACATGGTCGTCAGTTTTTTGGCGAATGTCACCACCGACAAGGGTTGGAAGTACTTTGTAGAGTTGGGACAGAGTTTTTACACCCGGGACTTAAATATGCCACTATCTCCTTCTCCGGTCGAAGATTTTAAGCCGTTTATCAGCTCCCATACCTCCACCGGCAAGGACAATGCAGTAACATTGGGTATTCTCAAAAAAGGGAAAGACTGGGAAATTGGCACCAAATTTAACTACTACGGTGCCGGGTATTATACCGCAGGCTATCCGTTTATGAACAACGACCGGATGGAATACCTTCTAAATACCCGCTTCAACGCCTGGGCAAAGAAGATGAATGTGGTGGCCAGTATTGGGGAGCGTTTTGGTAACCTGAGCCGCGTTTCCGGCCCCGACCTGACCAAACAGATCATCGCCAATGTGAATGTGTTTACGCAGTTTAATGACCGGTTCAGCATGAATGCCAGCTTTAATAATTTTGGCTTTAATTCTCCGGGCCTTTCAGGGTATAAA
This sequence comes from uncultured Tangfeifania sp., assembly GCA_964358545.1. GTDB lineage: Bacteria > Bacteroidota > Bacteroidia > Bacteroidales > Prolixibacteraceae > CAINVV01. The sequence goes on from CAYHQN010000036.1 coordinate 29,823, forward strand.
AGTGTAAGCAATGAACTCAGTATAAACCCTGCCTATACCTGGAGCAACACCACTATGAGCAACCTGCTGAGTGGCACATATACCTGGAGCAAATACAATGAAACCATTTTAAACGTGACAACGAATAACAATACCCAAACCGCTTTAATCCTTTATGTCCCCACATTTTTCAACAAGAAAATCAGTCCGGATTTCAGCGTCATGTGGTTCAAAAATGCAACTCTTTTGATGAATCTCACCCTGCTCACGGCTACCAGCGGGATGAGCTGGAAAGTGAATAAAAAGTTCAAAGTAAAAGGGCAATTACTATATTGCCTCAGCACGATGACCCCTTTCACCGCCAATAAAAATTTGCTGGCTACCGGCAGCTTTGACTGGAATATACTTAAAAAGCTAACCTGGCAATTGGCTGTGACGGCAAACCTCTACCATTTTGGAACCGAGTTACCGGGGAATTCTTTAACCCCTCCTTATCCGGGTAATCCGGGATATTTAGAGAGTACCCTGAGAACAGGATTGCAATACAAATTTTAGAGCTAAATAATAATATTCATCAGAAATGAAAAAAATCATACTAATTATATCGTTTGGAATGATTCTGTTTGTCCAAGCAACTCAGGCTCAAATCACCCTTAACCTGGCGCTAAACAGCAGGCCGCAACCCTATCTGTCAGATTGGATCTATCCTATCAACGGCCAGATGATTATAACCTACTACGGAGGTGCTGTTGCAATCGATCCCAGTGTAAAACTTAAAACCACTCTACTGGATCAAAGTGGCGGTGTCATCGGTGTTTCGAATATCAATGCTGCAAGGATCTATACCTTAAAACCCGGGGTGAACCAGTTCACCATGGCTGATGCGCTGCAATTGCAAAATTTGGCCCTGCCCGGAAATGTGCAGATCCTTCTTCAGCGCACAGGACGCCTGGCCGCAGGTCAATATCAGTTGAAGGTTGAAGTAGTGAATTCTGCCGGAGATATTGTTCTGGCCAGACAAACCCGCCTGTTTTCAATGGTTTCATACCAGCTGCCTGTTCTGATGCAACCTGCCAATGAAGCTAAGCTGGATGCCCACATCGCACAAAATATGATCACCTTTCGGTGGACCAGCATCATTCCAGCTTCTGCGGAGCTTACCTTTTACCGGATACAGGTATACGAAATTCTGCCGGGTCAGGAACCGATACAGGCTTTCCGTGGAAATAGACCGTTGTTGGACGAACCTGTATCAAGAGGAATTACCCAATATCTTTGGAGATCGAATCTGCCGATGATCGATTCAACTGCCAACCACCGGTTCATCTGGACGGTACAATCACTCGATGTGAGCGGAATGCCCATCCCAACCATGGATATGACCAGTCAGGGGAGAAGTGAACCCGCCATCTTCGAAATTGTGAACCAAATGGGTATCATGAAAACGAACAGCAAGAATGAAGATCTAATAAATCACTGACAATGAGACAAATAATTTATCTGTGTTTACTTAGTTGTCTTGTTCTGCAATTGTCAGCCCAGGAGAACGAGGAGAAAAAGGCGGCCACCCTGGTTTTCCATTTTTTCTACAACGATTTTAAGACTGCACAGCAAATCCGGACCAGCTCCTTAAAAAACGTGCTCGACAACCATCTCTGGAGTAAGTTTGGCGAGATGCAAATGGGATTTGGCTTCAATTACCTGAAAGGGATCAAACCTAAAATGGATTTTATTGGATCATTGGATGGTAGTTCTACGGATTATCTGTATAAAGATGGGACCACTCATGGCAGTAGTGCGCTTTTATTGGATGCCAATGCAGGAGTGAACCTAAAATTGCTGACCGACCGGCATATGGTTGTTCCCTACCTTTCAGCCGGCCTTGGAGCATCTTTGTACAATGGTAAATCTGGTTTATATATTCCGTTAGGTGCAGGAATCCAGTTCAATCTGTTCAACGAGGCCTTTGTATTGACCAATGTACAATACAGAAATACTTTAACTTCAGCTGTGAATAATCATTTTCAATACAACATTGGCATTGGCACCAGCTTAGGTAAAAAGAAATTAAAACCCGTAAAAGCAGAAGAGCCGGTAATAGTACCAGTACCTGTTAAGAAAGAAATTATAGATCTTACAAAAGACTTTGTTATTGCCGTAAAGGATGAAGTTACAGGACAGCCGTTACCCTACGTGGAGGTCGTTGTAAACGGACCTGAAGGCAAAAGGGTAAGCGGTACAACCGATGCGGATGGAAGGGTTACTTTCAATGCATTAACACCTGCAGATTACACCGTTAGTGGACTGCTTAATAATATCAATACCTCTGTTCAGCAAATCAAAAAAGATAATTTTGAAACCAATAACAAGCAACTCAACATTACAATAACCCACAATGATCCGCGGTTTACACTTTCGGGTATTGTCGTCAACAAGACCAAAAATATCCCAGAAGGAGGAGCTGAAATAAATGTTGCCAACGAAACAAAAAGCAGCATCGTTACACAACAAAGTCATGACGGGGATGGTATTTTCAGGGTTCAGCTGGAGGCAGGCAGCGACTTCACGGTAGTTGGGAAAAAAGCCGGTTATATCTCCAACATCGAAAAAGTCAGCACCAAAGGGCTGAACAGAAGTGCAACACTCTATGTGAAACTGGAACTGGCCATCGAAGAGGCAAAAGTAGGACAAAGTATACGGCTGAGTAATATTTATTTTGAAGTAGGAAAAGCAACATTGAATACTGCTGTTTCCTCTGATCTGGACAGGTTGATCCAATTTTTGAAAGACAATCCTGCTGCAAGGCTTGAGATACAGGGCCATACAGACAGTTCAGGCAGTCTGGATCTCAACAACAGCCTCAGCCAGTCCCGCGCAAACAACGTTGTAGACTATCTTACAAAGAACGGAATTGAAAAGGGCAGACTTATATCCAAAGGTTACGGCCCAACTTTACCGGTAGCAGACAATTCAACTGCGGAAGGCAGAACTAAAAACAGACGGGTGGTGATGAAAGTGTTACAATAAAATAAAACTCTTTGTTTGAGATTTCAATTGGAAAGAGTACCCAATAGCCATTAATGTGCCTATTATGACAAGACATCACATCACAGGTCTTATTGTTCTTTTGATCCTCATTAAAGGAATGACAAGTTGTGGCCCGTCCATTAAGAAGCACAACGACTACCTGATTTCTTTCAATGATACCATTAAGGACCAATGGGGCTATAAAAATCAGAAAGGTGAAATCGTTATTCCATCAGGAAAATACGCAAGATGTTTCACCGATACGTTTAAAACCTACGCTATCGTGGTAAAACCAAATTCCGGTTTTATCGCCATCGACCGGCAGGAAAAAGTTTTGTATGAAGTCTTCCCGTTTGACACCGGACCGGACAAACCGTCTGAAGGGCTGTTCAGGATATTGGCGGACAAAAAAATTGGTTACGCCGACTCATTGACTGGCAAGGTCGTGATAAAACCGCAGTTTGATTGTGCCTGGCCTTTTGAGAATGGGGTTGCAGAGGTTAGCACCGACTGTAAAACACAATCGGAGGGTGAACACAGCACATGGATAAGTGACCATTGGTTCTACATCGACAAGACAGGAAAGAGAGTTGAGAAACCTTTAACAAAAGCCCTAAAATGAGAACCAAAATAATCCTGTTAACCTTCATCTCTATATCCCTCACTATGTGTAACATGACCTTTTTGAAACACAAAGATTACAGGTTTAGGGTAAAAGACTTCGTGTGGAATATAAAAGTCGAAGACCTGCCTGGCCATACCTATGTAAAAGATTCGAAAATCATTTTCGGCAGAAATGCGGATTCAACATTTCTGCTATTATCCTCAGACAATGGTGCCATTTTAGAAACACTAAAGTCATTTACGATCGAAAATGAAAGAAATTATCAGCGTGTATTTAATGTTCCTGTCGACAAACAGAAATATTCAGAAGCAAATCTAGAAACGATTGACAGACAATACCGTGGCGACGAAGAAACCTACTACATGATAGTCAAAACCCTTTCAAGCAAAGAGTTTAAAATTCTATTCAGTCGCGGACAATTTTTTTCCATCCAGGATATTACCTTTTTTAAAGAGGGGAAGTATATAATGACATACAATGGAGAAGCGGGAAGCATGGATAATAAAATACCTTATACAATACATATTGGACTTTTTGACCTGGAAAAGATAATTAAGTAATAGGAAAGGAATAATAGACCATTTTAATTTTCTGTTTTCCCTTTTTGACCCCTCTAAATCTCCCCAAAGACTTCAGATTCGTGTTCAGATCAACATCAACGCACAACTCCCCTCCTATATTTGTGTCATATGACCATGGATAGGAAGTAAAACGTTCTTT
>CAYHQN010000037.1:0-7577 GCA_964358545.1 uncultured Tangfeifania sp.
AAAGAACGTTTTACTTCCTATCCATGGTCATATGACACAAATATAGGAGGGGAGTAAGGCGCTGATCTTGATCAGAACACGAATCTGAAGTCTCCCCTTGGGAGATTTAGAGGGGTCAAATAAAGGAATACAGGAAATGAAAATGGTTCATTATTTCTATCCGAGAACTTATTTCCGAATCCAAAATTTACACCTATCCAAATATAATTCCATGTCCAAATTAAAGGTCCCATTGTTTGTGGCGCTCTTCTTCATCAATTGCCTTTCGTTTGCCCAAAACCCAACAGCCAACGGTTACAAAGGCATCTGGTTTACCCTTGGGCAATATTCGGAATATGGCGACAAATATTCCGGCGGATTGGGCACCTATACCGCCAACCACATTCCGATAGCCATCTATGCGCCCGAGGTAAAGAAGACCTTTTTTACTTATGGCGGGACAACCGCTAAAGATGAGCGGCATCTGCTGATCATGGTCTCCTATTTCGACCATCAGACAAAAATGGTTCCCAAGCCAGTGGTAGTTTATGACAAAGAGGGGGTTAACGATCCGCACGACAATGCTGCCATCTCGATCGACGGGCAGGGATTTATCTGGGTTTTTGTGAGCGGGAGAGCTTCTGCCCGGCCGGGGCTGATCTTCAAAAGCAGCGATCCCTATCAGATGGAAGCAATGGGCAATACTGCAAAGAAGCTGTCCAGCATTCACAGCGGAACAACCCAACCCACTAACCAAAAGCCGGTGAAAGCAGGGGGGTACGGGGCAATCCCGGACATTTGGGAGAGGTAGTTTTTAAATGTTTGAAATGTTTCAAACCCTTCAAACATTTAAATAAATTCCCGATATTTAGTCATTCAAAAAAACTGCCAATGAAAACCCCGATTTTGCTGTTGACCTTATGTCTTTTAGCCTTCTCCGGCCGATGCCAGAAGAACAAAGTCGAACTTTCCCACTACGTCTTTCCTGAATTTGTCAAGGGAACCGTATTAATGAAGTCCGGAGTAAAGAATCCAACGATGCTAAACTACAACGCCCTCACCGAGGAGATGATTTTCGACACCAATGGCAAGAAACTGTCTATTAGCAAACTGGAAGAGATAGATACTGTTTACATCCAAGATCGGAAGTTTTTCCCATTAAAGGATAAATTTGTAGAACTGATCTACCGTAACAAATTCGAACTTTATGCTGCACACAAATGCAGTGTGATTGATCCAGGAAAGCCCGCTGCTTATGGTGGGACATCTCAAACTTCGTCCGTTACCTCTTACTCCTCCATAATTGCAGGAGGACAAGCTTATCAAATGAAATTGCCCGATGGTTATACCACCAAACCCTACACTGATTATTGGCTGAAAAGAGATGGAAAACTGAACTCGTTTCTTAGCCTGCGGCAACTTTCCAGACTATTCGATGACAAATCGGACCTCTTCAAAAAATATGTCAAAGAGCACAAAACCGTCTATGACAAAGAGGAGAATTTGGTGGAACTGATCAAATACATGGAGCAACAGTAAGAAATTAAAAATTAAAAATTACAGATTACAAATGAAGGGCCCTTATTCCGAATTTGTGTTTAAATCTTAAAATACCCTAATGAAAAAGCTCGACACCGCCCTCATGCACCCCCGCGACCAGATCACCATGGTCATCGATAAAATATACAAAAGCGGACTCACAACCACCTCCGGCGGCAATGTCTCCATCATCGACGACAACGGCGACATCTGGGTCACCCCTTCGGCCATCGACAAAGGCTCACTCCGCCCCTCCGACATCATGGTAATAAGGAAGAATGGCGCCATCGAAGGACGACACAAACCCTCTTCAGAATATCCTTTTCACAAGGCTATCTACGAATGCCGTCCGGATATCAAGGCAATCATCCATGCCCATCCGCCGGCGCTGGTATCCTTCAGCATAGTGCGGCAAATTCCGAACACCAATGTGATTCCCCAGGCCAAGCATATTTGCGGCGGCATCGGCTACGCCCCATATCAGCTGCCCGGCAGCGTCGGATTGGGCAAAGTGATCGCCGATGAGTTCGAAAAAGGCTTCGAGGCCGTTATCATGGAAAACCACGGCACTGTGGTAGGCGGAACCGATCTCAAGGATGCCTTTCAACGGTTTGAAACGCTCGAGTTTTGCTGTCGCACCATTCTTTACGGCAACATGATCGGTACCCCCAATTACCTCACGGACGCGCAAATTGAGGAGTTCGAAGCACAGATCCCACATCTTTTGCCAGAAATGAAAGAGGTGGAACATCCCTCCGAAGAGCGGGCCATCCGTGAAGAGATCGTCAGGATCGTTCACCGGGCCTGCAGTCAGGGACTGATGATCAGCTCTTACGGCACTGTATCCGTACGCTGGAGTGGCAATGATTTCCTGATCACCCCTACCGGTGAATCGCGCTGGGACATCCAGATTGAAGACATCGTTCAGATCAGAAACGGAAAACGCGAAAAGGGAAAGATTCCGAGTAGGGCGACCTGGCTGCACCAGGAGATCTACCGGCGCTATCCGCACATCAACTCCATCATTCTCACGCAAACCCCCTATCTGATGACCTACAGCGTGACGGCCAAAAAGTTCGATGTACGCACCATCCCCGAAAGCTGGATCTTCCTGCAGGATGTGCCAAACGTGCCCTTTGGCTCCCACTTTGCCGGTTCCGAGGTCATCCTCAACCTCCTCTCCGAAAACACCCCGGCCGTTATCATCGAAAACGATTCGGTACTGGTCACCGGCGACAAACTCCTCGGCACCTTCGACCGGCTGGAAGTCGCCGAGTTCAGCGCCAAATCGCTTATCATGTCCAACTCCCTGGGAAGCCTGAACCCAATCAATGATGAGCAGGTGGAAGAGTTGAGGAAGGTGTTTTTGCTGAAATAAAAGTTGTCTGAAGTAGAATGTCTGCATCAGAATTGGCCAGAATTACAGAATTAACAGAATTTTAAGGCACTAATAGGTAGGAGTTTTGCAGGATCAAATTATTTGTATCCCAGTGCCATCGGCACGACCGATCTTGTAACCCAGGGTTTCAACCCAGGGCAGACAAAGCGCCGAGGAAGTGAAGTGCCGTAGGTACGACAGTTGCCTAAAAATTATAATCCCAACTAAAATTTACAGCACCCTCATTTTCTTATCTTCAGTACCCAATAATTCTGAGCTAAAATTTATATCTTGCACTCTATCACCCAACCCTCAATGTCTGACAACCAAGCCCTCTATTGCATCAAAACCAACCTACTCCCCGAAGAAGCAGGCTGGAGGTCTTTGACGCGACCGAAGGGAAAGCCACTATCCTAATGGAGAACCATATGAAAATCACACAAAAAGTAGTGGATGCCTGGGACAATGATTTTGAGAGGAGGACTGTTGATTACAAATCCACAGCAGCGGGATGTAGATAAGCTGATGCAGATTTTACAATTAACTTTCAGTAGTCAGATAAACATTACCTAATGGGCATAATAACAATATCAGCGCTCGTCGGCATCAGCATAATTGCGATCATAGTACTTACCTCCAGGTATAAACTGAAGGCGTTCATTGCCCTCTTCCTGGTCTCACTTTTCCTGGCTTTTACGACACTGCCTCCCGGCACAATCGTTGGAACCCTCAAAGAAGGCTTTGGCAACACCATGGCATCCATAGGTTTCCTGATCATTCTGGGGGCAATTATTGGCATTACACTCGACAAAACCGGCGGAACACTCAGCATTGCCAGGTACATTCTTTCCAAAACGGGAACGCAACGGAGTGCGCCCGCCATGGCCATAACCGGTTTTGTCACAGGGTTGCCCATATTTTGTGATTCAGGGTTTATCATCCTGAGCGGACTGGCAAAATCGTTCAGCTCCAGTTCAAAAGTGGCAATGCCATTTATGGCAACAGTCCTGGCAGGTTCACTTTATTCCGTACATTGTCTTATTCCGCCCCACCCCGGAGCGCTCGCTGCAGCAGGGATGCTGAAGGTCAATATCGGGTACCTGATCATTCTCGGAACACTCTTTGCTATTCCCGGGACACTTGCAGCCTATTTCTGGAGCAAATGGCTAACAAAAGGGAAAAACTATCCGCCGGCATTGGAGACAGAGATTGATCCTCAGCTTACCCGGGATAAACTTCCCTCTGCATTTCTTTCATTGCTTCCAATAGTCGTTCCCCTATTGTTGATAACCCTCAAGTCCCTGTTTAATCTTTTTGACAAAGGAGGTCAAAGTCTGTTAACCAAAATATTCTTTTTCCCTGGAGAACCCATATTTGCCCTGGCCATTGGTGTTATCCTGGCAATGTTCCTGCTTCAGGAGAAAAGCATCGCATCAATGAACCATATTTTTTCCGAAGCCATCGAAAAAGCTGGACCCATACTGATCGTCACAGCGGCCGGGGGAATGTTTGGCATGGTGATAAAAGCAACAGGTATCGGCGAGGCGATGGGCAAAGAGTTGTCAGGAATGGGAATCGGTCTGTTGATACCTTTCCTGATAGCCGTTTTGATGAAAACAGCGCAGGGTTCGTCAACGGTGGCCATCATCACCACCGCCTCCTTCGTTGCACCTATGCTCGCTATGCTGGGGCTCGATTCGGAATGGGGAAAGTTGCTTGCCATGCTCGCGATGGGGGCAGGCTCCATGGTGGTTTCCCATGCTAACGACTCCTACTTCTGGGTCGTCACCAATTTTTCTGACATAGAACCGGATGTTTCGCTGAGGGTCTTTTCCTCTTCCACCCTTGTCATGGGCCTGGTGGTATTTGCATGCGTTTGGATGTTGTCCCTGGTAATGCTGTAAATTCTGATTCTGACAATTTTGTAACTTTGCCTCTATCAACTCGTAATAGTAACCAACTAAATAAAACAACATGAATAAATTAATCAAATTCGGCGAGGATGTTCCGGGATACAACATCCCTGTACTAAATGAACGTGAAATAAGGGCTGCAGCCGGCATCCTGTTTTTGATGATGTTTATCACCATCGTTACTGTCGTGACCAAAGGCAATTTTACACCACTCAAGTACGCAGTGGTAATCTTCCTGACGGATTTTTTAATTCGGGTGCTGGTTAGTCCCAGATTTGCCCCTTCTTTAATCATTGGCCGCCTGATCGTCAGGAACCAGACGCCCGAATATGTTGGCGCCAAACAGAAAAAATTCGCCTGGATCATTGGTATCATTCTGGCATTGACCATGTTCATCCTGCTGGTGGTGGTCAACTCCTACAGCCCTATCACCGGACTTATCTGCCTGATCTGCCTGATATTCCTCTTCTTCGAATCGGCATTCGGAATCTGTCTTGGATGTAAATTTTACTCATTGATCTACAAAGAAAAAGCGCAATACTGTCCGGGCGAAGTTTGTGAGGTAAAAGACAGACAGCCCATTCAAAAGACCTCCTGGACCCAGATCCTGATCGTTCTGGCATTCGCAGCCTATATCGTCCTTACCATCGTCCTGTTCAAAGAGAGTTTCAGCAAAAAACCATTCGATTTGTTTGGGATTGAAGAACATCAGCAGGCAAAGTAAACTGTTCATTTAGAAACTACCGGCTGGTGCAAATTTGCTAACCGCAACAGCCGGGCCAACTCATCAACCGTTCAAAGTAATTGTATAAAGGCCATGCAACTAATAAAGGAATTATCAAAAGGACTTGAAACCATTGAACCATTTTTGTCTGGATATGGTTTTGAGTTTGAAGACTACCAAATAGATAAAGGTCCGGATGGACATTTTACTTTTGCCTCCTACAGAAACAAAAGCAAAAAATTCCTTGTCGATTATCGTTTTTCTATTGGTCAAATTCTTTACCAATATGACAATTCCATAGCAAGTCATCCCTTTTATCTTGACCAACTCGGCTTTGCTGACAAGAAACGGCATAAAGACTTTCTGCCAGAAAATAAACATGAGGCATTTAACCGTATTTTACACGATTTTCAATATTTGGTTGACGACTTTTTTACAGGAGAATGCAATAAGTTACAGGAGATTTCAAAACTTCAGGACAAAATCATTACGGAAGTTGACAGAAAAATCAGGAAAGAAAACAGTATCCGTTTTGATAACTTTAGAGTAGAAAAAGCCAGACAAGTATTCAGAATGAAGGAATACAAAAAATGTTTGGAAATATATAGTTTTGTTGACAATAATGACTTACTCGGAGATCTTGACTTTAAGATAATTGAATATTGCAATCGACACGCTTAAAATAAGAAGAACAACTAATGATAACCCCTGGCAGGTGCAGATTTAAAAATAAATCCTTACCTTTACACCGAATTCTACAACTACTAATAAATTAACAGATGTTCAAAAAATTATTTATGCCCGGCTTGCTGCTGTTGGGTTTCCTTGGCATGCAGGCACAAAACACCGAGACCTCCAAAGCCATTGTGCAACAGGAGATCATGTTCCCTTTCCAACCCGAACACACCCATGGCAGCTCCATCGTACAGCTTCCCAATGGCGATCTGCTTTCCTGCTGGTTCCAGGGAAATGGCGAACGCAACGCCGATGATGTCCGCGTGATGGGCTCGCGGCAGAAGAAAGGAACCACCACCTGGGCCACCCCATTCTTAATGGCCGATACCAAAGGGATCCCGGATTGCAATCCTGTTCTTTTCCTCAACAAAGAGGGGAAACTCTTCCTGTTTTGGGTAGCTGTTCAGGCCAACCAGTGGCAATATTCAGTTCTCCGTTTTCGCACCGCCACAAAGTTCATGAATGAGGGAGCCCCTCTCTGGGATTGGCAGGATGATATCCTACTGAAACCGGATGACAGCTTTGCCGCTGAGGTGGCCAAAAAATTCAAAGATCTGGATGATCCCGACTTTGGATGGGCAGCCTATGCCCCCAAATACGATGATATGATCATCGAGGCCAGCAAGGACAAGATGAAACGCAGCTTCGGCTGGATGACCCGCATTCAGCCTGTCACCCTGGCAAGCGGAAGGATCCTGCTCCCGCTCTATTCCGACGGACTGAACATGTCGATGGTGGCTATCTCAGACGACAGTGGCGCCACCTGGCGCCCCAGCCTTCCGATTGTTGGCCGCGGACCGATCCAGCCAGCCCTGGCCATTAGGAAAAGTGGTGAAATCGTGGCCTACATGCGCGACAGTGGCGATGCTCCTGCGCGGGTACAGGTAAGCACGTCCAAAGACCAGGGGGAATCGTGGTCGGCGGCAAAAAAGACGGATATTCCCAACGAAGCAAGTGTCGAAATTTATGCCATGAAAAACGGGAAATGGCTCTATTTTGGGAATGATATCAACGATGGCCGTTACAAGCTTTCGCTCTACCTCTCCGATGATGAGGGCAACAGTTGGTACAAAAAAGAGGTGATCGAATACTCCCCCGACCGCAAGGCCAGCTTCTCCTATCCCTGCCTGATCCAAACCACCGACGGACTTGTCCACATCTCTTACTCGTACTCTGTTGGGAGCAAGAATGAGTCGATCAAACACATTGTTGTTGATCCAAAAAAAATTACAAATTAAAGATTGAGTCCCGTCCGGACCCCCCCCGATTTTCTAATAAATGTGGAGGAAATAGGGTGGGGGGGGGAGGG
>CAYHQN010000037.1:7587-34001 GCA_964358545.1 uncultured Tangfeifania sp.
AAAAATCGGGTTGTCGGACGGGACTCAATCTTTAAATTGTAATTACTCTCCCGCTTTCTTGTGCCCCTGATGATTCCCCCTATCCCTGTGCCGGAAATCCTTCTTGGCAGGGGCCCTTCGCTCGCCGCCTCTTCCTCCGCCGCCCGACGACCTGGGCGCCATCTTTCTCCGGATGGATGGGTTGTATTCGGGCCCGATACCCATACCGGAAGGAAGCGGAATCTTGATAATATCGCGTTCAATTAGCTCTTCGATCTTCCTGAAGTCGTGCATATCGTTATCGGAGATCAGCGTAATGGCTACTCCCGACTGGGAAGCACGGGCCGTCCGGCCGATACGGTGGACGTAATCCTCCGGATCGCGCGGCACGTCGTAGTTCATCACCAGATCGATGCTGTCGATGTCGATACCGCGGGATACAATATCGGTGGCAACCAGGATCTGGGTCTCCCGGTTACGGAAACGAAGCATAACCTCTTCCCGCTCCTTCTGCTCGAGATCCGACAGCATGCCGTCGGCTGAGAAGCCCATCCGGCGAAGTTCGCGTACCAGTCCGTTGACGTTGGCTTTGCGGGAAGTAAAAATTAAAACACTTTTGTAGTCTGTTTTTCCTTTCAGCAATTCTCTGAGCAACTGTACCTTCTGACCTTCATAAACCATATAGGCAGCCTGGATGATGTTTTCTGCAGGTTTGGATATGGCGATGTTGATCTGCTCTGGATTTTTTAAAATCATCCCGGCCATCTGCCTGATCTTGGGAGGCATTGTGGCTGAAAAAAGGAGGGTCTGTCTCTCTCCGGGAAGCTCTCCGATGATCCGCATGATGTCGTCGAAGAATCCCATGTCGAGCATCCGGTCAGCTTCATCAAGAATCAGTGTCTGGATGGTGCTGAAATCGGAGTATTTCATGTTGATGTGCGAGAGCAGCCTGCCGGGAGTCGCGACGATGATATCGGCACCCTGAACCAATGCGGATTTTTGCTGGTCAAAAGCGGCTCCCACTCCCCCGCCGTAAACGGCCAGGGAGGAGGCTCCTGTAAAATAGGAGAACCCTTCGATCTGCTGGTCAATCTGCAAAACCAGCTCCCGCGTTGGGGCGATGATCAGGGTATGCATGCCGGTGTGTCCCTCCCTGGAGATGTTGTTCAGAATCGGGAGCAAATAGGCTGCTGTCTTTCCGGTACCCGTCTGGGCACAGGCAATCAGGTCTTTCCCCTTTAAAATGACAGGAATGGCAAACTCCTGTACTGGGGTGCATTTTTCGAAGCCCATGGAGGACAATCCATCCATGACGTCGTGTGTAAAGTCAAAATCTGAGAAATTCAATTGCTTAAACTATAAGATGAACGATGTTATTCTACATATAAAACCAAACCTTTCAGGTATTCACCTTCGGGATGATAGATGTTGATCGGATGGTCGACCGGTTGGGACAACTGGTGCAAAATGCGCACCTCCCGTCCGGATATCGCGGCAGCCGAAAAGACTGCTTCGCGGAAGTTGTTCCTGGTCACAACCTGTGAACAGGAAAAGGTAAACAGGATACCTCCGGGCTTAATCTGCCGGAAGGCATTAGCATTGAGCCGTTTGTAACCCTGCAGAGCTTGAGCGAGGGCACCGCGGTGCTTTGCGAAAGCAGGAGGATCGAGCACGATCAGGTCGTACTTGTTAGCTATGTCCTGCATAAAATCGAAACAATCTGCCACGAATGCCTCGTGACGGGTATCTCCGGGAAAGTTAAGTTCCACATTTTCATTTGTCAGCCCGATGGCTTTGGCCGATGAATCGACCGAATGGACCAAACGGGCTCCTCCCTGCATGGCGGAGAAAGAAAATCCACCGGTGTAACAAAACATGTTGAGAACAGATTTGTCTTTGGCATAGGTTGTCAGAAGTCTCCGGTTTTCGCGCTGGTCTATAAAGAATCCGGTTTTCTGACCTTCGAGCCAGTCTACTTTGAACCGGTTGCCGTATTCAAGCACCTCTCCGACAGAAGATTCGCCAAAAATGTAACCATCTTTGGCTTCAATATCGGCTTTGTAAGGAAGTGTTTTGGCGCTCTTGTCATAGACGGCTACCAGTTTGTCGCCCAAGACGGCTTTGAGTGCCTCTGTGATCGCTTCGCGCACCAGCCACATGCCTACAGAATGGGCCTGAAGCACGACAGTTCCGTTGTAATAATCGGCAATCAGTCCGGGCATTCCATCGCCTTCGCCATTGATCAGCCGGTAAACGTTGGTGTCGGGTGCATCGGTCAAACCCATCAATTCACGGAGCCTGTAGGCCTGTTGAATCCTGATTTTCCAGAAATCATCGCCCGGGATGCTCTCCCCAAAGGAGAAGATCCGCACGGCAATTGATCCGATGGCACAATGTCCAAAGGCAATGGTCCTACCATCACTCTTCCGTATGGAGACGAGATCGCCCTCTTCCACTGCCCCTTCAATCCTGTCGATGGCACCCGAAAAGATCCATGGATGGAAACGCTCCATCGACTCCTCCTTCCCCTTCTTTAAAATGACGTGCGCCAGTGGTTGCATAGGTTATTTTTGGGTGAGTCCGATGTATATCATGTAGGAGATCCATGCATCCGTGGCAGCATAGACTTGCTGTTGTTCGGTTAAAACCGGAGCTTCCCAGTTGGTAAGACGCTGCGATTTTGAGATGCGCATGTCGCAGACGATGGCCGCCAGCTTCTTCAGACTGAAATTTTCGATACCGTAAAGTTTGACCAGCTCCTGCAATTCGACAAAGCCGCCCGGTTTGAAATGGGCAAGTTTCTGAAGGATCTTGATGTCATCGCGAATGGCTGCTCCTACTTTTATGATCGAAGGGGAACCGAGAATCTTGATCAAACCCGGTGAGAGACCGATCAGATTGGTCCTGAAGAGGAAAGCCTCATTGGCCGTTGAGAGTTGAAGCAGTGCCACCTGGTGGTTCTGCCCCTTTTTAAAAGCCGGACGGGTTTCGGTATCGAATCCCAGGACGGGGTGCTTTTTCAAATAATTGACGGCGTCTGTCAGCTCCTCCACCTTTTCGATCAGGTGGATATTTCCTTCAAATACCGAGAGGGGCAATTCAGCCAGCTCTTCATCTGTAACGGTTTTTTTAAACTCTTTGATATATTCGCTCATCTACAATACTTTATCCTCTAATCTATGTTAGTATTCCCATGCACCAGCATGTGAACCGCACGCAATCCGTTCACCAGTTTTTGCCCCCAATATTGTTCGAAGTTGTTCCGGCACTCCCAAAGGGCTGCCCGCATCACCTCTACCGTTCCTATCCTGTAGGACAAAATAAAATCTTTCAGATCCTGGTAGATATCGGCTACGTTTTCCGAGATATTTGCCTCGACACTGGCATCTCCCAGGGCCATACCTGGTTCGAGAATTTCGGGATAGCTGTCAAACTCCCCCATCTTCGAACTCAGTTTCCGAAGGATAAAATTGTAGTCACTCTCCGTAACAAATTTTTCGGGTGAATCTTCCGAATCCTCCAGCTCATTCAAACCTGGCAGCAGTGAAGTCTTCAGATAAAGTAAGGGTAACATCTTCTGTAACTTTCCAAGAAATTCGCTTCTCGGGTAGTCACTTACAGACTCTGCAAAAGTACAAAACTCATTGGCTACAGTAGCAAATTCAATCACATTCCTGGAATAGACAACATCCGGGAAAAGTGATCCATCGATTGATCTCTCTTCCATGTTCACGACAAAAACTTCTCAGCCGCAAAGGTAATCAAACTTCGGTGAGTAAGCGTTTAAAACCAAAAAAATGAAATACCCATGAGACAATTATCCCACCAACCGAAAATGACTATCTGGGTATTCCATGCGACCCTTAAAAAACAAATTATAAACGCATGAATGTGGTTTATCAATTGTTGCGCGGGCCAATTCATTCTGTAGCAGGATCAGACGAATCGGACGATCCAACCTGTTTCAAAATCATGTGACCTGACCTGTCAAGTTCAAGTTTTCCCTGATCAAGCATCCATCTAACGACCCGCATGATGCTTTTTTCTTTCCCCTCAATATTTCTAATTATATCCTTTATTTCCATCGGTCCCGAATACAGTAACTGTAAAATCGCGCTGCTTATCTCATTGAACTCAGCATTTGAAATTCCCGATTGATGTTCCCCTGTGCAAACATCGCACTTTCCGCAGGCTTTGGAACCCTTTTCACCAAAATAGGAGAGCAGCTGTACACTGCGGCAAGTATCCTCCGACCTGGCATAGTCGATCACTGCATCCACCCGTTGCTGGTAATTAGTCTTGCGATCATGGTAATTGATTTTTGAAATACGTATCCTGGATGAGCCCAGCCTTTCAGTAAGGAATTGTACC
Organism: uncultured Tangfeifania sp.; assembly: GCA_964358545.1. Taxonomy (GTDB): domain Bacteria; phylum Bacteroidota; class Bacteroidia; order Bacteroidales; family Prolixibacteraceae; genus CAINVV01. The sequence goes on from CAYHQN010000037.1 coordinate 11,938, forward strand.
ACAGGCGCCTCTCTGCGAGGGATGTAGTGGATGATTTTTTGCTGCGAAAGAAACTTGAGATTTTGGTATAGCTCATCGGAGGTCATCTCCAGCCTTCTGGCAATCAACACTTCGTCAATTCGCACATAATCGTTGAACAATCCGGTGTAAGAGCGTAAAAGCATGCCGATAATCTTCTCCAGATCTTTGCTACCGGTTTCGATGCGGTACAACTCATCCCTGTGGGCCAGAAAATAGAGCCGCGAGGAGCTCTCCGGATCATCCGTGTACTCAAGATAACCCTCCCTTTCCATCAGCTTCAGACTGTGGTAGACCGTGGTAAAGGGGAAGTTAAACTTCCTGGCAAAATCTTCAGGTTGAAAGGTGTAAAAGCCATATTTTCCTGTTCCAACTGCAATCTGAAGGTAGTCACACAGCGCCTGGTAGACAGCACGAATACGCTCCTGCTCCGGAAAGGCGTCTGTCACCATTTTGTGCAGCCGCCTTTTGTCAGTCCCGTTGTAGATCATCAGTGCAAGCGACCGTTCGCCATCCCTTCCTGCCCTTCCCGCCTCCTGAAAATAGGCCTCCAGCGAATCGGGAAGATCGAGGTGCAGCACGAAACGCACATCGGGCTTGTCGATCCCCATCCCAAAGGCATTGGTTGCAACTATCACCCGGGTAGCGCCTGTCATCCAGCGGTTTTGCTTCTCTTTTCGCAGGGCGTGATCCAACCCGGCATGGTAAAAGTCGGCAGCGACATCCTGCTGTCGAAGGAGATCTGCTATCTCGCGGCACTTCTTCCTGCTCCTGACATAGATGATTCCAGTCCCTTTCGATTTGGAAACGGTTTCAGCCAGGTAACCCAGTTTATCCTCCTTTTGACGAACGAGATAGGTAACGTTTTCCCTGACAAAACTCTTCCGGAGGAGGTTCTTTTGAGGGAAAAGCAGCTTCTCCTGAATATCCTCCACCACCGCCCCGGTGGCAGTGGCTGTCAGTGCCAGCACAGGAATTCTTGGAAAAAATTTTCGAATTTCAGCGATCTGAAGGTACGAAGGCCTGAAATCATAGCCCCATTGAGAGATGCAATGAGCCTCATCGACTGTGATCAGATTCAGGTTAAAACGGATCAGGTACTCCAAAAAATTGGGAGACAAAAGCCTCTCCGGAGAGACGTAAAGAAACTTGTAATCTCCATAAACGGCATTGTTGCAGGCAATCTCGATCTCCCTGGCCGTCATGCCGGAATAGATGGCCAGCGCCTTGATCCCTTTCGACCGGAGATGGTCCACCTGATCGTTCATCAGGGCGATCAAAGGGGTAATCACCAGGCACATCCCCTCTTTCGAGAGCGAAAGAACCTGAAAAGTAATCGATTTACCTCCGCCGGTAGGCATCAGCCCGAGCGTATCTTTCCCTTCAGCCACCGAATGGATAATATCCTCCTGCAAGGGCCTGAACTGCTCATACCCCCAATGCTTTAGCAATATTTCGTGATACTGATCCATCGTTGGCCAAATATAACGGAAAAGAAAATTATGTTCTGATATTATTTATTTGCCTGATTAAATGTGCTTTCCATTGCATATAGGGGCAATGACAGAATTGGATTTCCTTTAGAAAAGGGTGCCTGAGAAATTTTAACAGCCAAATTAACAGGATAATTTTCCAAAAAAAGATGTAGACTTCTCATCCTTCCCGTTGAACCTGACTTTATTTCAATCGGCACGATCCTGGCATCCATCTCAATTAAATAATCAATTTCGGCCGTACTATTTTTGGCTTGTCTACCCCAATAATACAAGTATGGTTTGGTAAAAGGGTTTTGATGGGCAATTAACTCTTGTCCTGCAAATTGTTCTGCAACAGCTCCCTTAAAGATTGCCGTTAAATCTTTCTCCCTTGCAGTATCGGAATATATTCCACTAGCTGCATGCAGCAATCCAACATCAAGGAACAGTACCCTGAAATATGTCTCATTGACTCCAGCAGCCAATGGCAGGCCTGCGCCACTAGTCTGTTTAATTCTGTGTACTACACCGGCTGTTTCTAACAATTCCAATGCTTCTTTAAGCTCCCTTGACTTTATTTCCTTATCGACCTGTGAATAAACAAATTTCTGTCCTATCATACCCGGAACTGCTTGAAACACCTTTTTTAAATAGAAATGTTTTGACTTTCGGGCATATTTTGCAAAATCATCGCTATAAGTATCTAAAATTGATCTTTGAATCTTTTGACACTCAAATATTTTTCGGGTTGTTACATATTCCTGTACAACAGCCGGCATTCCTCCAACAATAAAGTATTTACGAACGTATTCTATAAGTTTCAGATGCAGGTTTTTTGGCAGAAACTCCAGATTTTTATACTGTAACACATAAGTGCGCAATTCCGTTTCACCAATAGCCGAAAGAAATTCAGCGAAACTAAGTGGGAAAAGAAACATGTACTGGATACGACCTACAGGCATCCTGATATTTTCGGATGACAAAGTAAACTCAAGAAGCGAACCGGCTGCTACTATATGAATAGCCGGCAACTCCTCATAAAAGTAACGCAAGGAAGTAATTGCTCCCGGACATTCCTGAATTTCATCAAAAAACAGCAACGTTTCTTCCGGTTCTATTTTTTTCCGGGTATACAATTCTATTCTTTCAATAATCTCATTCGGATCATAACTGCTAAAAATATCTTTGTATTCAGGATTCCGCTCAAAATTCAGTGTAACCAATGACCTGTATTCTCTTTTACCAAACTCATTTATAAGGTAAGTCTTACCAGTTTGCCTTGCACCCCTAATCAACAAAGGACGCCTGTCTGACTCGCTCTTCCAAACGCACAGCGCATCATAAATATCTCGTTTCATAGGACCCTGGTATTACTAAAATAGAAATTTTGGCTAATATCAAAGGCAAATATAGTAGTTTTATGGACATATTCCAATATAATAAAAACATATTTATGGATATAATCCAAGGATATAATACTATTTTTATCGCCTTTCTGGTCCTTTCCTTGTGGACTACTACAATTTGGGAGAGATTGTCCCAAAAGAAAAAAATTAGTACTTTTGCACAACAAAAAGTCTCACCAAAATTCACACCCATGTCATTTCTTTCAGATAAAGTGGTACTCGAAGGATTAACCTTCGATGATGTGCTTTTAATACCCGATTATTCGGAGGTGTTACCCCGGGATGTCAATATCTCATCACAATTTTCGCGCAGCATCAAACTCAATACGCCCATTGTTTCAGCGGCCATGGATACAGTAACAGAATCGAAGCTGGCCATCGCCATTGCCCGGGAAGGAGGCATCGGGGTCATCCACAAAAACATGACCATCGAACAGCAGGCCAAGCAGGTCAGTATTGTCAAGAGGGCTGAGAACGGTATGATCTTCGACCCTATCACCATCTCCAAAGACAAACTGGTTGGCGATGTATTGAAGCTGATGGAAACTTTCAAAATCGGTGGAATTCCGGTCATCGATGCCGAGCGTCATCTGGTGGGTATCGTCACCAACCGCGACCTCCGTTTCGAACGCAATTTCAACCGGCCCATCTCTGAGGTTATGACTTCGCAAAACCTCATTACAACAGATATTTCGACCGACCTTGAAAAGGCTGCCAAGATCCTGCAGAAATACAAAATCGAGAAACTTCCCGTAGTTGACAAGGACAACAAACTTATGGGACTGGTGACTTACAAAGACATCACCCAGGTCAAAGACAAACCAAACTCCTGCAAAGACGACAAAGGCCGTTTAAGAGTGGCTGCCGCCGTTGGTGTCACAGCGAATACAATGGAACGTATCGAAGAGCTGGTAAAAGCCAGTGTGGACGCCATCGTCATCGATACCGCACATGGTCACTCCCGCCCGGTTCTGGAGATGTTGAAAAGGGCAAAAGCTAAATTTCCCGAGAAAGATTTTATTGTGGGCAATATCGCTACCGCGGAAGCCGCTTCGGAACTTGTTTTTGCCGGTGCTGACGCCGTGAAAGTTGGAATCGGGCCAGGCTCCATCTGCACTACCCGAGTGATCGCCGGTGTTGGGATCCCTCAGCTTTCGGCCATCTACAACGTTGCAAAAGCGTTAAGAAACAGTGGAGTACCTGTAATCGCCGATGGTGGTTTGCGCTATTCTGGCGACATTGTCAAGGCGCTGGCTGCAGGAGCCCAAAGTGTAATGGCGGGTTCCCTGTTTGCAGGGGTGGAAGAATCACCGGGCGAAACCATCATCTTTCAGGGGAGAAAATACAAATCCTACCGGGGAATGGGCTCCATCGAAGCGATGGAACAGGGTTCGAAAGACCGCTATTTTCAGGATGTGGAGGATGACATCAAAAAACTTGTACCGGAAGGTATTGTCGCACGGGTTGCCTACAAAGGTTCGCTCAATGAAGTACTCTACCAGCTAATCGGTGGATTACGCGCCGGAATGGGCTATTGCGGTGCCGCTACCATCGAAAAACTCCACGAAACCAAGTTCTGCAGAATTACCAATGCAGGGGTTGCCGAGAGTCATCCGCATGATGTAACCATTACCAGGGAGGCTCCAAATTACAGCCGCGAATAGGTTCGAAATCAGGTGAGCTGTTAAATTTCCGTAAAAAGAGGGGAATCGTTACAACTTATCACTACCGCTTCTCGTCTAATATCAGTGAACAGATTGATATGTTAGAAACTATTCATTTTCATCGTCAGGGATACACAGGCTGGTTCATGGTGCTTTGTGCAGTTATGGTCCTATCTGGCTGTAGCTATTTTAAAAATTCAAAAGATGAGGTATATGTTGCCAGGGTAGATGACAAAACTTACCTGCTGAAAGATCTCCGGTCACAACTACCTTCCGGGATGACGAAACCGGACAGCCTGGCCAGGGTCAATGACATCCTCACCCGCTGGGTTAAGAAAGAGCTGCTGTTGAAGATGGCCATCGAAAATCTGGATGAAAGTCAGAAAGATCTTTCCAAAGAGATCGAAGAATACAGCAATGCCCTGCTTATTCACCGATATCAGCAGCAACTGCTTAGCCAGAAATTAGATACGGTCCTCACGGATCAGGATATCCGCCGATACTATGAGATTAATCCTGAGAAATTCACCCTCGACTACAACATCGTCAAGGCCGTTTATGTGGAGATACATAAAAACGTATCGAAAACCGACCAAATCAGACGGTGGATGACAGAAAATAGCACCAAATCAATGAGTGAGTTGGAGAGTTACAGTTTCCAGTACGCATCAAAATACGACCATTTCAACAATGGATGGGTCGATTTCAACAATATTCTGGCACGTATTCCGGGAGGGAAAGAGGATCCGGAACAAATGCTAAAGAAATCTAAGTTTCTTCAATTCAGCGATTTAAACAATTTTTACTTCGTTTTAATCAACGATTACATTCTTGCAGGAGAAAAAGCTCCTTACGATTTCGTCAAGGATCGGATAGAAAGTTTAATTTTGAACAGTCGGAAAATGGAATTTCTTCAGGATCTCGAAAAAAATATATACGAGAAAGGCAGAAGGGAAAACAGGTTTACCATCAAGCAATTCAAATAAGAAAAAATATATGTTAAAACAGTTGACAAAAGGTTTGTTGTTGTCAGGAATTATCCTGGGATCATTTTTTGTTTCAAATGCCCAGGACAAGGTGGTGGACCAGATTGTAGCCATTGTGGGCAGTAATCCTATCCTGAAGTCCGACATCGAATCCCAGGCGATACAGGCGCAGGCTCAGGGGCAGACCACTGAAGGTGATTTGAAATGCGAAATTCTGGAGTCACTGCTTGAGCAAAAACTGTTGCTTGCAGAGGCTGAACTCGATACCAATATCGTGGTAACCGACAACCAGATCAACCAAAACATGGACCGCAGGCTGAAATATTTCATCGAAAATATTGGTTCAGAGAAAGAGGTCGAGAAATATTTCAAGAAATCAATCAACCAGTTGAAATCCGAGATGAGCGAGATGATCAAGGAGCAGCTGAAAACAGAACAGATGCAACAAAAAATCACTAAAAATGTAACCACCACTCCTTCCGAGGTGCGCAATTATTTCAGACAACTGCCCAAAGAGAAGATCCCGATGATAGGTTCCCAGATTGAATATGCCCAGATTACAATTCTTCCGGTCATCACTGAACAGGAAGACATGGAGGTGAAGGGCAAACTGAGGGAATTTAAACGCAGGGTAGAGAATGGTGAGAACTTTGCAACCCTGGCTGTTTTGTATTCGGAAGACCCGGGGTCTGCACGCAATGGCGGAGAGATGGACTATGTTGGCCGTGCCATGTTGGATCCGGCCTTCGCCACGGAGGCATTTAACCTCAAGGTTGGGGCCGTTTCCAAAGTGGTCAGAAGTGAATTTGGTTACCACATCATCCAGATGATCGACAAAAGAGGTGAAAAGATCAAATGCCGTCACATTCTGATCCGTCCGAAAATCGATCCCAAAGAGCTGGAAAAATCCAAAGGCCGTATCGACAGCCTTGCCTCATTTGTCGCCAAAAAAACGATCACATGGGAACAGGCAGCCTACATGTATTCTTCGGATAAAAACACCCGTAACAATGGCGGGCTTGTCACTTCGCAGAAAACCGGTTCCACCAAATTTCTGATGGAGGAGTTGGATCCGGATGTAAGTAAGCTGATTACCAACTTACAGGTTGGGCAGGTATCTGAACCTTTCCTTGGCATGGACGACAAACAACGTCAGGTCTATAAAATCATCAAATTACTGAGCAGAACCAATGCCCATCCCTCCAATCTTCAGGAAGATTACCAGCACATGAGCGAGATTTTCCTTGAGAAAAAGAAAGAAGATACTTACCGGGCCTGGCTTGCCAAACAACAGGCAAAGACCTATATCCACATCGATGACCTTTACAGCAACTGCAATTTTAAGCTGAAATCCTGGAAGAAGTGATTGGGATTTATTGGATTGGGGGATTAATGGATTTATATACACGTCGTGCGCTCAAATTACAATTCGATTTTCACAAAATCGGATATACGCATAACTGTCAATCGTCAATTTCCTGCACAGAGCTTAACAGAAGGTTCAAATGCCAATTACATATTGCGTAGAATGTCATGAAAAACAACAAGTTAGGATACCGCATTTTTATTTCGCTACTGCTGATCGTGGTGTTTCACGTTGTGTCGGGCTCCTTGCCCCAACCCAATAGCCGGAAGAAGAAAATCGAGATTCTCAATGCCGATTTTTACACCTACGACAGGAAAATTAGCGCCAATGCAACACGGTTAATTGGAAATGTTAAACTGAGTCACAACAATGCAATCCTTTATTGCGACAGCGCCTATAATTACAGTGACAGCAACAAAGTGGATGCTTTTGGCCACGTGCACATTATCCAGGGAGATACGCTGAATCTCTATGGAGACAAGATCAAATACGAGGGTAACAGCAGAATTGCACAGGTGAATGGAAATGTCAAATTGGTCAACAAATCCATTGTCCTGACGACCGATGAGTTGACTTTTGACCTGCGGACTAACATTGGGAATTACCATACATGGGGAAAAATCGTTGATACAGCCAATGTGCTTGTCAGTAAGATTGGGCGGTACTACTCCAAAGAAGACCTCTTCTTCTTTAAAGACTCCGTGAAGGTAACCAACAAGGATTTTGTCCTGACCTCCGATACCCTCAAATACAACAGCAAGATTGAAAGGGTCTTTATCGTCGGACCAACACACATAGTCGGAACAACAAAACAAGGGACACTCTATTCGGAAAAAGGGTGGTACGATACACGAACAAATATTGCTGAGCTTTACAAAGCCTCCAAAATTATTGGGAAGGAACAGTCGTTGCAGGGAGACACTCTTTTTTATTCAAGAGATACAGGCACCGGCAGGGCTCGAAGCAGGGTACTCCTTTCGGATACCACCAACCACGTGGCAATTACCGGTAGGAAAGGGACCTACAATGAGAAAACCAAAATTGCCTTTGTAACCGACTCAGCTATATTTATGCAGTTTTCTCCCAAAGACACCCTCTTTCTGCATGCGGATACGCTCAAATCCGTTCCTGACCTATCTAAAATAGCGATCATAAAAAAGATGGTCAGGGAAGAACTTGTTCCAAAGAAATCTGGTGGTACCAAAGCGGTCCAGGTTCCAGTCCCGGCCGTTAAAAATAAGGAGGTGATCGCTCTGATTTCCGCCATCAAAGACACACTTGCCCCCAAGGTTGACAGCCTGGAAATCGCTGCTTTACAGACAATCAAGAAACTTCCAACCATCGCAGATTCATTATCCGCGGTAGCAGATACGGCCAAAATTTCTGTAGGAAAGGAGGCTTTGCTAAAAATCAAAGCAGCACTCAAGGATTCGGTTTCGGCAGATTCCGACACATTAAAAGTGAAAGACAAAAGGGATCAAAAGATATTCATGGCTTATCACCGGGTGCGGTTTTACAAAAAGGATTTGCAGGGAATCTGCGACTCCCTTTCTTACCAGATGAAAGATTCAGTGATGAGGCTCTATTTGGATCCTGTATTATGGTCGGATGTACATCAATTATCCGCCGAAAAAATTGAATACCGTCCACACACACCAGGACCGGACATTGCCAGACTGGACAACAATGGCTTTATCATTTCCCGTGAAGATTCCATCAAATTCAACCAGATTTCAGGAAAGGTACTGATAGGATACATCGTCAAAAATGAGTTGAAAACCATTGAAGTAAATGGGAATGCCATTACGCTCTACTACCTGAAAAACAAGGACCACTATTCGGGTATGAGCAAAATGGAGAGCAGCAAGATCAATGTTTACCTGTTGAAAAGCAAGATTGACAGCATTGCTTTTTTTCCTAAACCGGAGGGTAAACTTACGCCAATGAAGGATCTGACTTCTGATGAGACAGTGTTGAAGGGATTTGTCTGGCGGGAAAGCGAGCAGCCCAAATCCCGTTTTGACCTCTATCCGCTCGACGAAAAACGCAAAAAAATTGCAGGCCCCGAAAAGAAACCTGCATCAAAAAGTAAGCAGAACGCCAATTTTTAGTATTCGTCTTCGTTGAAGAAGAAATCGTCCTTGCTTGGGTAATCCGGCCAAATATCTTCAATGGATTCGTAGATCTCACCCTCATCCTCCATCTCCTGCAAATTTTCTATTACTTCCAGCGGAGCTCCCGAACGTATAGCAAAATCGATCAATTCATCTTTCGTTGCAGGCCAGGGTGCGTCTTCCAATTTTGAAGCCAATTCCAGTGTCCAATACATATTATATTAATTTAGATTATTGTTCAACGGTTTTGCGATGTTACTATTTTTTTGCGAGAATAAAAATAAATAGGTATAAATTTTACGGCGCCCACTGAACTTCATCAATACCCTCATCTACAGCAATTTTACGGGAAAGAACAAACAAATAGTCGGAGAGGCGGTTTAGGTACTTAATCAAGTCGGCAGGAATGGAAACCTCTTTTGCCAACTGACAAACCCTTCGTTCTGCTCTCCTGCAAACCGTTCGGGCAAGGTGACAATAAGAAATGGCGTTACTTCCTCCCGGGAGAACAAAATGTTCCATGGGAGGCAATAGATCCAAAAGGCGGTCCATTTCATTCTCCAGTTTTGTAATCTCTTCCCCTTTCAAAGGTAGTTTCGCCGATAGATCTGTCTTGGAAAGATCGGTAGCCAACCGCGCACCAATCACAAAAAGATTGTTTTGAACGGAAAGCAAAAGATCCCTGGAAGCCGGATCAATTTTTTGGGAGGAGATAAGTCCGACCCAGCTGTTCAATTCATCCACCGTTCCGTATGATTCGAGACGCAGGTCATATTTCTCGACCCTCGTGCCCCCGATCAATCCGGAAGTCCCGTCATCTCCTGTTTTGGTATATACTCTCATTCGGTATTCTACGTTAATAGATCGGATTAGGATTCAAATAATCCATCTCAACGACTCCGTCTTTTAATTTGATGATCCGATAGGCATGACGGGCAATTTCCTCCTCGTGTGTAACCAGGATAATGGTATTCCCTTTTGCGTGGATATCGGCAAAGAGCTTCATGATCTCTTCGGAAGTTTTGGAGTCCAGGTTCCCGGTAGGTTCATCGGCCAGGAGAATGGAAGGGGTATTGACAAGGGCCCTGGCCACAGCCACACGTTGCCGCTGACCACCCGAAAGCTCATTGGGTTTGTGCTCCATGCGGTCCTCCAGACCAACATTTACAAGCTGTCCGGTAGCGACTTCCTCCCGCTTTGCTTTACCTATTCCGGCGTAAATCAAAGGCAGCATTACATTTTCGAGGGCTGAATATCTTGGTAAAAGATTGAAGGTTTGAAAGACAAATCCAATTTCGGTATTGCGGATTTCGGCAAGCCGGTCGTCGTCCATCAGACTTACATCTTTGTCGTTCAGTTGATAATTACCGGAGGTTGGGGTATCAAGGCATCCAATGATGTTCATCAGGGTCGATTTTCCTGATCCAGATGCCCCCATGATGGCAACATATTCTCCCCGGTCAATATCCAGGGACACTTTTCTCAGCGCCCTGACAATCTGAGTCCCAACCTGATAATTCTTGACAATATCCTTTAACCTGATCATATTTCCCATCAGAAACAATTTAGAATTACAAACTTAACTTAAAAAAAAATTATTTGGCGGGTTCGGTTAAACTTCTTTGTATGCAAACATTGAAATTCTCATTTATTTTTGGTATATTAGAGAATGCTATGATGAATTATTTGACCCCTCTAAATCTCCCCAAAGGGGAGACTTCTGATTCGTGTTCTGATCAACAATTAGAGCGCCACTCCCCTCCTATATTTGGAGGGGGCGGGGGAGGTCAAATCTACTTTGAATGAAAAGGAGGAACAAATTCCTGGCTACATAACTGCAAATCCATACACTTACCATTTTATAAAGGAAATCAGGGATAGGTTGAAAGAACAACCGACTAAAGAAGAGAATCTTCTTTGGTTATTTCTAAGAAATAAGAAAACTGGTTACAAAATCAGAAGACAACACATAATAGATAACTTTATTACTGATTTTGTTTGCATTGGCAAAAAATTAGTCATAGAAATCGATGGGAAAATTCATTTAAAGCAGAAAGATTATGATAGACATAGAACCATGCAGCTAAATGAATTAGGATTTGAAGTTATTCGATTTACAAACGAAGAAGTACTTGAAAATCCTGAATTAGTTGCAAATAGAATAAGAGAAATATTGGATAAAAAATAAAAATTCAGAATCTCAGCACAAAATCCTCTTTTTGCAGCCCCTTTTTGCAGATGAAAATTCCGATTTCAAACAGATCGAGAAAAATCCGCACCTGCTGTTCCTTTTGATACCTTTTCCACACTGCTTCCATTTCGGCAGAGGTATGAATGCCGCACAAAATGATCACGCCATTGTATGGTTGTGCTACTATTTGCGCAAGCACCCGACTGCACTCGTCCGGATTTAGCGGGTTCTGGACTACAACAAAATCGGAGGCTGCAACATTTCCGACTCCTGCTAAATCAATATTCCCGATGTCATAAACCTCTATCAGCCTTCTGCAAAATGACCGGTAATGGTCGTTCTCTACCTGGGCCACAAGCCTGGTCCTGCGATCGGCAAGCGCCATAGCCATGAGGGTAACCCCAAAAGTAGAACCGTAAAATGAGAGTGAGCGGGGCTGAAACTCGTTTACAAGCCTGAATATCAACCGATCAAACTTTCCCGGTAGCAAATGCAGTTTCTTGATAACATTGCAGTCGGAACCTTTAACCGTTTTATACAGTTTTTGATAGGAGGCATTGTCAACCATCCTGAGCGTATTCCGAACATTTTCTTCGGCAGCTGCCAGCATAGGCCAGGCCGAAAAATTGCCTTTGTTCTCTATCACCTCAGTAATTAACCTGAAAAGAAAGGGCGAATGAATCCCATGACCTTCCCTGTGCCGGGCTGTGAAGAGGTAAGCGATCCATTTGCGGGTACAGTATTTCATCTGACAATAATTTGTTTTTTAATGGCCAGATGGAATACCCACATAATCATTTTCGGTTGGTATGAACACATTCTCATGGGTATTTCATGGTAGAAGTGACTAGAGTGAACTAAAGTGACTAAAGTGAACTAAAGTTATGTTACAACTGATGAAGATTCGTTTAGCAAAAATAGCTATTTTCGATGAAGCGAAATACTTTGGTCACTATGGTCACTCTAGCTCACTTTAGTCACTTTTTATGTTAGAACAGGAGATCAAATTTCTTCCGGGTGTAGGCCCCAAAAGAGCAGCCATCCTTACCCAGGAGCTGAAAATCACCACGGTGGCTGAGCTGATCTATTATTTCCCCTACAAATACATCGACCGGACAAAATTTTACAAAATCCGGGAGATCAATGAAACCCTTCCATTTATACAGATCAAAGGAGTGATCACTTCGCTTGAAATTATTGGTGAAGGGCGTTCTCAACGCATGGTTGCCAATTTTTACGATGGGGAGAACCACATGGAACTGGTTTGGTTCAGGGGCATCAAATTTGTCAAAGCCACGCTAAAGATGAACTTCCCCTACGTTATTTTCGGAAAACCGACGGAGTTCAATGGCAAATGGAAACTGGTTCACCCCGAACTGGAGGAGGTGGTAGCTGAAACCGAAAAGAAAGAGGGATACATTCAGCCTTTTTACAACACCAGCGAGAAGATGAAAAGCAATTTCCTCGTATCCAAATCAATTCAGAAATTTCAATATGCCGCCCTTCAGCTTTGTAAAGGAAAAATAAAAGAGACCCTGCCCGACTGGCTCATTGATCAGTTAAAACTGATACCCCTCGAAACGGCGCTGATCAACATCCATTTCCCGATAGACCCGGCCACCCTGCGAAAAGCGGAAATGCGGCTGAAATTCGAGGAGCTGTTCTACATCCAGCTCAAGTTGCTGCACCTGAAACACGAAAGACAGAACAAATTCAAGGGACACATCTTCAAGGAGGTAGGGTCCCATTTCAACGATTTCTTTTACAACCATCTCCCTTTCGAACTGACCGGAGCACAGAAGCGGGTGATCAAGGAGATCCGTAAAGATACCCTTGCAGGAAAGCAGATGAACCGTCTTTTGCAAGGCGATGTAGGCAGCGGCAAAACCATGGTAGCCCTTATGATCTCTTTGATCGCCATGGACAACGGATTTCAGTCCTGCATGATGGCGCCGACAGAGATCCTGGCCATGCAGCACCACCAGTCGGTGATGAAGCTGATTGGCGACCTGCCTGTCAATGTTCGGTTGCTCACAGGATCCACCAAAAAATCGGAGCGGCTCATCATTCACAAGGAACTGCTGGATGGCTCGCTGAATCTGTTGATTGGCACCCATGCACTGTTAGAAGACATCGTCGAATTCAAAAACCTCGGCATGGTGGTCATCGACGAACAACACCGCTTCGGGGTGATGCAACGGGCCAAATTGTGGCGCAAAAATTTCATTCCGCCCCATATTCTGGTGATGACGGCCACTCCCATTCCCCGCACCCTGGCCATGACAGTTTACGGTGACCTGGATGTGTCGGTTATCGATGAGCTTCCACCCGGCAGAAAGCCAATCCGTACATTTCATTATTACGATAACCACCGGACCGAATTGAACCAGTTTATCCGGAAGGAGATTGCCCTGGGACGCCAGATTTACATCGTTTTCCCTTTGATCAAGGAGTCAGAGAAACTCGACTTTAAGAACCTCGAAGAGGGATTCGAACAACTTAGGATAGCTTTTCCACTGCCCGATTACCGCATCAGCATGGTTCATGGCAAGATGAAGCCTGCTGCCAAAGAGGAAGAGATGAGGCGCTTTAAAAACCACGAAACGCAAATTCTGGTTGCTACCACCGTGATTGAGGTGGGGGTTGATGTGCCCAATGCTTCCGTGATGGTGATTGAAAGTACGGAGAGATTCGGCCTCTCCCAATTGCACCAGCTCCGGGGGAGAGTGGGCCGTGGTGCCGATCAATCCTATTGTATCCTGATGAGTAGCGTCAAACTCAGCCACGAGAGCCGGCAACGCATCGAAACCATGGTGGCAACCAACGACGGGTTCGAAATCGCCGAGGCTGACATGCGCCTTCGCGGTCCGGGTGATCTGGAGGGCACCCAGCAGAGTGGCCTGGCATTCGATCTGCGAATCTCCAACCTTGCCAAAGATGGGCAGATACTGCAATATGCAAGAGACAAGGCAGAGGAGATTCTGTCTGCCGATCCGCTACTGCAAAAAACCGAAAACACCATTCTTGTCAGGCAAATGATGGCGCTTCGAAAAAACCATTTGAATTGGGGTGCGATCAGCTAACAATTTTAAAAAAAACAGTATGAGTAACAGTTCAATTGTCAGTCCGCCTTCTTCCATACCTGGAGACGATTTCAAACACAAAAACAACAATAGTTTCCTGCTCGCACTGGTGCCAATGATGCTGATGTCGACAATTTTTTTTGGACTTCACAGTCTAAGAATACTGGTGGCAGCGGTGATCACCTGCCTGCTCTTTGAATACATATTTCAAAAATTCGTGCTGAAAACACCCACTACCCTTCGCGATGGATCGGCAGTGATCATTGGGGTGTTGCTGGCTTTCAACCTCCCGGCAGGTTTACCTGTTTGGCTAATTGTTCTGGGCGCCCTGGTTGCCATCGGGACCGCCAGAATAACTTTTGGCCGGCTTGGCTCCAATCCATTTAATCCGGTCCTTTTGAGCTGGCTCTTTCTTAGAATTTCCTTTCCGGTGCAGATGACCACATGGAGCGCCAACATAACCATGGCTGATTCCTTCACGGGAGCAACACCCCTGGGTTTGGTGAAGGAGGGGCTCAAAAGCGGGAAATTAATGGCAACAGTTGTCGCCGATAGCCGGATTCCGGGCTATTTCGACATGTTCTGGGGTAACATGAGCGGATCTTTGGGCGAAATTTCGGCCATTGCCATCCTCCTCGGAGGCATCTATCTGCTTTGGAAGAAAATCATTACATGGCATATCCCTGTCACCATTCTGGGTACACTTTTCATTTTCGAAGGTCTGTTTTGGCTGCTGGCTCCCGGCAGTTTCATGGACCCCATTTTTCATCTGATCACCGGAGGGGTGATGCTAACAACTTTCTTTCTGGCCACCGACCCACATACCTCCCCTTCATCGCCTACCAGGAAACTTCTATTCGGAGCAGCCATTGGATTGATCACCATTCTCATCAGAAATTTTACCCCACTCCCGGAAGGGGTTGCAATAGCAATTCTTGTTATGAATGGTTTTGTTCCATTGATCAACAAGAGAACTAAAAAATCAGAAACTGTTTAAAATTTGTTTTTTGTCCCGTTAGGGTAATGTCATTAAGTTAAGTAAAGTTTATGCGACTCTCAACAGATTGCTTCACACTTCGTTCCTCGTGTTCGCAATGACGAAGCAATCTATTGATTATATGCGAATTATGAATTTGTGTTTTCTTAACTTAATGACATTGCCCGTACGGGACGGGATATTTTGCGGTAAATTCTCTATTTCGACATTATGTGCCTATGGCACAGTCATGATCAAGCGATTTCTGATGAATAAAATAGGAACAACAAAATTTAAACAGTTTCTCGGAATTTTAGAAAAGCTGAAAGGTTGAATCGCATTAACCTCTTTTGAAATACCTGATTGACCCGATGTTAAATAATTATAAGATTTTTGGTCGATTTTTATGTAAAGCAATTACCTTTCATTAAATTTGGTAAGTATTATTGTTTTAGTAAGCATTATTATCCTAAATCGGATACTAGCGTGAGGCACGGAAGCTACAAGGCAGAAGTTATCGGAAAGGTGATTCTGAGTGGATTTTACAATAAACAAATAAAACCAATACATTCATGAACGACGACACACTAATTACCACCAGCACCAACCTCGAAGGTTACCGGATTATCAAACAACTTGGCATTGTTCGGGGCATCACTGTCCGCTCCAGGAATATTTTCGGCTCTTTCGCCGGAAGCTTCATGACCATTTTTGGAGGCAGGAACGTAATTTATACCGAATTGTGCGAGAATGCCAGAGGAGAAGCGATGCAGCTAATGATTGATCATGCCCGGATCATTGGCGCCAATGCCATTATCAACATGCGCTACGATGCCAACGATGTGATGACCGGCCTGACTGAAGTGCTGGCCTATGGAACGGCTGTGGTAGTTGAAAAAATCTGATCGAATGAGACCGGACTATAAATTTATCGCTTATCTGGTACTTTCTTTGGTTACCGGAGTACTGATTGCCTGGATGGACTCCCGTCCGGGTTGGGACGATACCGGTATCACTGCCGGAACCATTGTACTTGTATCAGCTCTTTTCGGATACCTCTGGCCTTCCCGTCCATGGATTTGGGCGCTCACCGTGAGCAGTTGGATCCCTTTGCATGCCATACTCTCGACCGGCGATTTCAGAATGTTGGTCATTATGCTCTTTGGTTTTGCCGGATCCTATCTGGGCGCCGCAGTAAAAAACAACAAACCGGCAAATTAATTCCCTACCTTTGTCCAAAACCTTGTTGCTATGATCAAATCAATGACCGGATACGGCAAAGCCGAATGTGAGCTTTCGCAAAAAAAAGTAACAATTGAGATCAAATCCCTGAACAGCAAACAGATGGATCTCAATACCCGAATTTCACTCCTCTTCAGGGAGAAAGATCTGGAGATTCGTCGGGAGTTATCCGACAAGCTGGTACGCGGAAAAGTTGATTTTATCCTCTATACCGAATCGCTGGGCGAAGATTCAGCCACAAAAATCAATGCCGGCATTGTCTCAAGTTATTACAAACAACTGGAAAAGATCTCTTCAGATCTCAATATCCCTCTGCACGACAACATCTTACAGACCATTCTCACACTACCTGAAGTGGTCAGGAACGAGCGCGAAGAGCTCGACGACCAGGAGTGGAAATCGATCCTTGTCAAGATAGGCGAAGCCATCGAAGCACTGGATCGGTTCCGGATACAGGAAGGGGCCATCCTTAGACAGGATCTTATAGTCAATATCAACATCATTACAGCTTTGCTGGCCGAAGTTGATCAATATGAAGCTGAAAGGGCCACCCGCATCAAAGAGAAAATTTACGACGGACTCAAGGACATCTCCATCGAACAGGTGAATGAAAACCGCCTCGAGCAGGAGATGATTTTTTATCTCGAAAAGATGGATGTCAACGAGGAAAAGGTGAGGTTGCTCAACCATTGCAACTACTTTCTCGAAACCATTGATCTGGCCGAACCGGTCGGGAAAAAACTCGGGTTTATCGCCCAGGAGATTGGCAGGGAGGTCAATACGCTTGGTTCGAAAGCCAACCACCTGGAGATGCAGAAACTGGTGATCCGGATGAAAGACGCACTTGAGAAAATAAAAGAACAGTTGCTCAATGTTTTATAATCAGATTAAAACCCTATGAAGGAAGGCAAAATCATCATTTTCTCAGCTCCTTCGGGTGCAGGCAAAACAACCATCGTCAGACATCTGCTTTCGAAACACCCCGACTTTGCCTTCTCTGTTTCGGCTACCAGCCGCAAACCAAGAGGAAAGGAGGTTCATGGTGTCGACTATTTTTTTATGACTGCTGATGAGTTCAAAGCAAAAATCAGCAACAATGAATTTTTGGAATGGCAGGAGGTCTATCCCGACAATTTTTACGGCTCGCTGAAAAATGAAGTGGACCGGATCCTGAAAAGCGGTAAAAACATCCTGTTCGATGTGGATGTAGTAGGTGGAAGCAACATTAAAAAGCATTACGGCAACCGTGCCCTGGCGCTCTTTATCCAGCCTCCCTCCATCACCGAACTCAAAAAGCGGCTGCTGGCCCGCTCTACCGACGACAAGGAGGTAATCCGTAAAAGAGTGGAAAAGGCAGAACGTGAACTGACTTACGCTCCCCTTTTCGATTACATCATCGTCAATGATACCCTTGAGCATGCCCTGCAGGAAGCAGAAGAAAGAGTCGAAAACTTTCTTGAAGAGTAAAAAGAAAAAATGTGGAAATTGGAAAATGTGAAAATAAAGAACGCTACAATCATGATTCTGAAAAAATACAATTCCCATTTCCCATATTCTCACCTACTACCCAATTTTCACATTTTCACATTTCCACATTTTCCAATTTAATGAAAATCGCCCTCTACTCCGGATCCTTCAACCCCATTCACAACGGACACATCGCTGTGGCAGAGGCTGCTTTGGCCAATGGATTCGATGAGGTATGGCTGGTGGTCTCGCCGCAAAACCCGTACAAAAATAAAGATGAACTTTGGCCCTTTGAGACACGGTTGAAAATGGTGCAGCTCGCCATAGCCAACTATCCCGGATTAAAGGCCAGCGATTGTGAAAACTTTCTGCCCCGCCCATCCTATACCATCAATACCCTGGAATTTCTTCAAAAACGCCATCCATCCTACAGCTTCCGGTTACTAATCGGTGGTGATAACCTGCTGAAATTTCAAGGTTGGAAGGAACATCAGCGCATTGTGGATGAATTTGGACTTATCATCTATCCTCGGTCGGGCTCTTCAGCCAATCCCTATGAGCATCACCCCAACGTTACCAGTATAACAGCGCCACTGCTCAACATCAGTTCGTCGGAGATCAGAAAACGGTTAGAAAAAAATGAGCCTTTAAGTGGACTGGTTTCCACGGAAGTGGAGAAATTCATCCTTCAAAATATAAAAAACGATCGCTCCAATTCGGTTTTTTGACGTAACTTGTGTTCGCTTACCGAACAGCCGGCAAGCTTGAATTGGTCTCTTTTCCCATGTACAACTCCATTGAAAACTATGCTGATGTGATTTTACCGCTTCCTCTGGAGGGTTGTTTCACCTATCTGGTTCCGGAGGAGTTGGATGGCAGGATAACGCCCGGAATGAGGGTTGTGGTCCAGTTTGGGGTAAAGAAGTTTTATTCTGCCCTGGTAAGACGGATACACAACAACAAACCCGAGAACATTTCGGCCAAATTGATTGAGTCAGTGCTCGACGAGCAACCTATCCTTTCGGAAAACTGCTTTTTGCTCTGGGAATGGATCGCTGCCTATTACCAATGTTCGCTTGGAGAGGTTCTCAAGGCGGCACTACCTTCCGGACTCAAGCTGGAGAGTGAAACCAGGGTTTCAATGGTTGAAGATCATGGAACTCCTAACTTGGAGCATTTGTCGCCCAAGGAGCAAATGTTGATCGAAATTATCCGGGAAAAGCGTGGAATATCTGTCTTTGAACTCAACAATGCGGTACTGAAAAAGGGAACATTGCCCATTCTGAAAGAGCTCCTAAAGAAAGGTCTGGTCCACATCGACGAGGAGATCAGGGAGAGTTACAAGGCCCGCACCGAAACTATTGTGACACTGGGAGCAGCCATCATTTCAGAAGAGAAGTTGTTGCGAACAATGGACCTGCTCTGTAAAATTCCGAAGCAACGGGAGATGCTTCACATCTTCCTGCAGGAGAACGAGGATATTCCCGGGTTGAAAGACAAAGCCTACCCCAAAAAAGCGCTGATGATGAGGAGCGGGGCAAGTATCACTGTCTTCAATGGCCTGTTAAAGAAAGAGATTTTCGCGGTTTACGAACAATCCATCGACAGACTTGAGGCGGGAGAGGGAGTTCCCCGATCCAGCAATCCATTGTATCCCTCCCAGCAAATCGCCCTGGATCAAATTGAAGCCTCCTTTGCCAAAAATCCTGTTACCTTGCTGCATGGTGTCACCTCCAGCGGCAAGACGGAAATATACATTCAACTGATCGAAAAATGTTTGAACGAGGGGAAGCAGGTACTCTACCTCCTTCCCGAAATTGGACTGACAACCCAGATGATTGGCCGGTTGCTGGCAATATTCGGAAACCAGGCGGGAGTCTATCACTCCAAATTCAGTGATGCGGAACGGGTCGAAATCTGGAACAAAGTACTTAGTTTTCAACCGGATCAATTTAACTCCTCCCATCAACTCATTGTGGGTACCCGCTCCGCCCTGTTTCTGCCTTTCTCAAACCTGGGACTGATCGTCGTGGATGAAGAGCACGAAAACAGTTTCAAACAGTTTGATCCTGCCCCCCGGTACCATGCCAGAGACAGCGCCATTGTACTTGGAACGATGTTGAAAATTCCGGTCCTGCTTGGCACGGCTACACCTGCAGTTGAAACCTACTTCAATGCCAAATCCGGCAGATACGGTCTGGTGGAACTGACGGAGCGCTACCGGCAGATTGAGCTTCCCAAAATTGTAACGGTCGACCTCAAGCGCGCTTACAAGCGGAAATCGATGCGCTCCTGTCTCACTCCTGAACTGTTCGAAGAGATTAGCATTGCACTGGAGAAAAAGGAGCAGGTGATCCTTTTTCAGAACCGCAGGGGCTTCTCCCCTTTCATCGAATGCAAGAGTTGTGGATGGATTCCAAAATGTTCTCATTGCGATGTCAGCCTCACCTACCACAAAAACAGCAGGCGACTGGTCTGCCATTATTGTGGTTTCTCCATCTACTATCCTTCGGTATGCGGGGCCTGTCAGTCGGGCGATCTCACCAACAAAGGCTTTGGAACCGAGAAAGTTGCCGAAGAGATCGCCGAATTCTTCCCCAATGCCGTCATTGAACGGCTCGACCTGGACGCCACCAGGTCGAAGAAAGCCTTCCAAAATATTCTTCAGCGCTTCGACAACGGCGATACCGACATCCTGGTAGGAACACAGATGATTACCAAAGGATTGGATTTTGAGCATGTTAGCGTGGTTGGTATTCTAAACGCCGATAACCTGCTCAACTTTCCCGATTTCAGGTCGCACGAAAGGAGCTACCAGTTAATGGCACAGGTAAGCGGTCGGGCGGGACGAAGGCACAAACAGGGGAAAGTGATCATCCAAACTTCTCAACCCGATCATTTTATCATACAAAAGGTAGCTGCCAACGATTACGAGGGAATGTACGAGCAGCAAATTGCCGAACGGAAAGAATTTAACTATCCACCTTTTTACAGATTGATACGTATTACCCTAAAACACAGGGATGCAACAGAGCTTGACCGTATCGCCCATGAGAGTGCCGTGGCGCTTCGGAGCAGATTCGGGAACAGATTGCTCGGCCCCGAATATCCTGCTGTTAGCCGGATAAAACTGATGTACATGAAGCAGATGTGGCTCAAACTTGAACGTGAAATTTCAGTCACTTCAGCCAAACGTCAGATGCAGCAAATGCTGGAAGGCGTGAAGGCAAGGGATAAAAATAAAATGGTCCAGATCGTTGTCGATGTGGATCCCATGTAGTTGATATCTTTTATGCTGTTAAGCAGATCAAATTTTTCATCTTGCTGCGCTCGTTGAGACTAAAATACTAACTTTGAAGCCGACTAAAAATATTATTCATGGGAAAAGTTATCGCGATCGCAAATCAGAAAGGTGGTGTAGGAAAGACTACTACGGCCATAAATCTGGCTGCGAGTTTAGCAGTTTTGGAATATAAAGTACTCCTCGTTGATGCCGATCCGCAGGCCAATGCGACCTCTGGGGTAGGCTTTGATGTGCGCAATGTCAAAACCAGCATTTACGAATGTGTGGTCGACGACATTGATCCAAGGAATATCATCCTGAATACCAATACCCCCGGATTCGATCTGATCCCTTCCCACATTGACCTGGTGGGCGCTGAGATCGAAATGCTGAACATGCCCAACCGCGAAAAGGTGCTGAAGCAGGTGATCGAAAAGGTCCGCAATGATTATGATTTCATTCTGATTGATTGTTCTCCCTCCCTTGGATTGATCACCGTTAACGCACTGACAGCAGCTGATTCCGTTATCATTCCCGTTCAATGTGAATATTTTGCGCTGGAAGGACTAGGCAAACTTCTGAATACCATTAAGATAATACAAAACAGGCTAAATCCGGAATTGCAAATTGAAGGATTTTTGCTTACCATGTTCGACTCGAGGCTCAACCTCTCCAACCAGGTCCACGATGAGGTGAAGAAACATTTCCAGGAGATGGTTTTCGATAGTCTGATTACGCGAAACATACGTTTGTCGGAAGCTCCAAGCTATGGCCTTCCGGTGGTATCCTACGA
>CAYHQN010000038.1:0-33969 GCA_964358545.1 uncultured Tangfeifania sp.
CTTTATCCTTTTTACTTTATCCTTTTTACTTTACTTGCCCTGAGCTTGCCGAAGGGTCCTTTATCCTTCTTTTTCTTATATTGTTAATTAATAGAACCATAGAATATAAAAGTCATGAGAGTAGCAATTGTCGGAACCAGTGGCGCAGTAGGCCAGGAGTTTTTAAGAGTATTGGCAGAACGTAATTTTCCTTTGGATGAACTGATCCTTTTCGGATCGGCCCGTAGTAAAGGAACAACCTATGAATTCAGGGGTAAGAAACTTGCTGTAAAAGAGTTGCTACATAACGACGATTTCAAGGGGATCGATATTGCACTGGTATCTGCCGGAGCAGGGATCTCCAAAGATTTTGCCGATACCATCACCAAGTTTGGCACCATCATGATTGATAATTCGAGTGCCTTCAGAATGGAAACGGATATTCCACTGGTGGTTCCCGAGGTCAATGCCGCGGATGCCAAAAACATGCCACGTCGCATCATCGCCAATCCAAACTGTACCACCATCCAGATGGTGGTTGCATTGAAGCCGATCGAGGCGCTCTCCCATATTAAGCGGGTACATATCTCTACCTACCAGAGTGCCAGCGGTGCCGGTGCATCAGGAATGGATGAGTTGCAGTCCCAAACTGTTCAGGTTGCCAATAACGAAGAGCCTACCGTGAAGAAATTCGCCTTCCAGATTGTGCAGAACCTGATTCCCCACATTGATGTTTTCCTCGACAACGACTACACCAAAGAAGAGATGAAGATGTTCCATGAGACACGTAAAATCATGCATTCCGACATCCTGGTAAGCGCTACAGCGGTTCGGGTTCCGGTGATGCGCGCCCACTCGGAAGCCATCTGGGTCGAGACCGAAGAGGAGATAACTCCCGAACAGGCCCGTGCTGCATTTGAAAAAGCCGAAGGGGTGATCGTGATCGACAATCCTGCTGAGAAACAGTATCCGATGCCACTCTACCTGGCAGGCCGCGATGAGGTATTTGTCGGAAGAATCCGCAAAGACCTGACAACCCCCAACGGACTGGCCTTCTGGACCGTCTCCGATCAGATCAAAAAAGGAGCAGCGCTCAATGCCGTGCAAATTGCGGAATACCTGGTGAAAGAGGGAGTTGTTAAATAATTAAAAATTAAAGATTAAAGATTACAAATTACAAATTACAAATGAATTGGATTTCCGCAACTCCCTAATTTTTAATTTGTAATCTTTAATTTTTAATTATTAATTTGTGTTTAGTCCTCAAAATTTGGGAACAAAAAATCATTGAAGGGAAATCTCGTTACGTGGATCTTTTTCACCTCTTCGTACAATACCCGTTTAAAATGGGGGATATTGACCCGCAGTTTCGCCGAAATAAAGATCGCGTTCCCGCTCTCTTTGGCCATCCATGAATTTTTCCACTCCTCCAGACTCTTGTTCTCCCGGGTAGAAGGGGTGAGGTCGTCCTCCTCCTTCTCGATATGCGTAAAGGCATCAATTTTGTTGAAAAGATAGATCATTGGTTTATCGGATGCCCCTATGTCGGCCAATGTCTTGTTAACCACCTCAATCTGATCCTCAAAACCAGGATGGGCGATGTCGACTACATGAATGAGGATATCCGACTCACGTGTCTCATCCAGTGTCGACTTGAACGACTCGACCAGGTGGTGGGGCAATTTGCGGATAAACCCTACCGTATCGGTCAGTAAAAATGGCAAATTGCCCACGACAACCTTGCGGACTGTAGTATCCAGCGTGGCGAAAAGTTTATCCTCGGCAAAGACCTCCGACTTGCTGATCATATTCATGATGGTCGATTTGCCAACATTGGTGTACCCCACCAACGCCACCCTTACCATGTTGCCCCGGTTCTTTCGCTGTACACTCATCTGCTTGTCGATCCTGGCGAGTTCACTCTTCAGAAACGAAATTTTATCGAGGATAATCCGTTTATCAGTTTCAATTTGAGACTCTCCGGGACCGCGCATCCCGATACCCCCCTGTTGCCGTTCGAGGTGGGTCCACATGCGGGTCAGGCGGGGAAGTAAATATTGGTATTGCGCCAGCTCTACCTGCGTTTTTGCATGCGCGGTCTGGGCTCTTTTGGCAAAAATATCGAGGATCAGGTTGGTGCGGTCAAGTATTTTGCAGTCAATCACCTTTTCGATGTTCCGAAGTTGTGTCGCAGAAAGCTCATCGTCGAATATGACCGAGTCGATCTCGTGAACAGTCACAAAATCAAGGATCTCCTGAAGTTTCCCGGATCCGACAAAAGTAGCGGGATGCGGATTGACAAGCCGCTGTGTAAAACGCTCATAGATCTCAGCGCCAGCAGTTTCGGCCAGAAATTCGAGCTCGTCGAGATACTCCTGCACCACCTTTTCGTCCTGCTTCCCGTAGATTAATCCTACCAGGATTACTTTCTCCTTTTTGATGGAGGTGTCGTGTAATTTAGCCATGGGACAAAAATAGTTAAAAAACACGGTCAGAGAGCAGTATTCGGGGAATCTGCGACAAACGATTAGAATAACGTCGCCTGGTAACACATGTCCCCGAACATAGGATCACTCCAATCCATGCATCACCCGAAGCGTTACGGGTCCCAGCAATCCCGACTCGAGCAGTGGATCGCCCTTCTTCCACTGTCGCCAGGTAGTGAAACTCTTTATTACTAAAAACAATGGATCCGTTGGTGGCACGATTTCACGTGCCTCCAGTCCTGTTGGGCAATGCGTCAGCAATAGTGCGTGCAAAATGGAGAGAATATCGATTTTCTGCATATTATCTTAATCCATACACGATTCTAAAGTGATAACCGTAGACGGCAAACTGAATGGCTTCTTTTATCAAAAGAGGTTTTTTGAAAAGGGTCCACAACATCAACTTCCAAAATTCACCTCTTCCTTTGTTCGCTATGCCAATGATGTAAACAGTTTTAAACAAGCTTTTGAACAACGAAAACCTTGCCCTCTTTTTAATGGCATAAAGTTGCTGATAAGTTAGCAAAAACTGACGGACCCTTTTGTAATAGGGTTTTATTGAATAGATATTGCGAATAAGCCCGTTGTATCCATCCAGGAGATCTTTAGGGTTCATTTTAGGGATAAAATTTATGGATGCATCCGTATTATTGCCGCTCGAATCTTTTATGATCCGGTCCTCTCCCACCATACGTTTGTACAGAGTGGTGTTTTTGGGTGCATGTAAAATGCCAACCATTGCGGAAACAATTCCACTTTGCTGAATAAAATCAAATTGTTTTTGAAAAACGGAGGAGGTATCAGTGTCGAAACCAACAATAAATCCCCCGGAAACCGACATCCCTGCTTTTTGAATTTTTTTCACACACTGAAGCAAATCCCTGTTTTTATTCTGACTCTTGTTGCAAACCTGAAGAGATATTTCATCAGGTGTTTCAATCCCAATGAAAGTGGAAGTAAAACCTGTGGCAACCATCATTGACAACAGTTCATCATCATCGGCCAGGTTGATAGAAGTCTGCGTTTCAAAGGTGAACGGGAACCGGTGGTTCTTCATCCATTCCAACATTGCCGGAAGCAGGTTCGCTTTGATTTCATGTTTGTTTCCGATAAAATTATCATCCACAATCAGAACCGGACCGCGCCAGTGGAGGTTATAAAGGGATTCCAGTTCCGCTAAAATCTGGCTTGTTTTTTTCATTCGCACCTTATGGCCAAGCAATGTGGTTATCTCACAAAAATCGCAGGAAAACGGGCATCCCCTTGTTACCTGAACGTTCATAACAACATAGTCTTTCCTTGACAGTAGGCTGTAATCCGGAATAGGGGTAGCGGATAAATCTGCAAATTCAACGGTCCTGTAAATTCTTTCGGGGGAATTTCCTGAAGCCAAATCCTGCAGAAATGGGGGCAGCGTAATCTCAGCTTCGTTTAAAATAAAATGATCTATCTGGGGATAATTATCATAATCCTGCGTAAAGAGTGGTCCGCCCGCTACCATTTTGGTTTTATGTTTCAAACACTCTCTAATGACCTCATTCACTGATTCCTTTTGAATGGACATGGCACTGATAAAAACGTAATCAGCCCAAACAACATCTCCTGTCTTAAGTGTGGTAATATTCATGTCTACCACTTTTTTGTGCCATGCTTTTGGCAGCATTGCCGCAATGGTGATCAATCCCAATGGAGGAACGGAAGCTTTTTTGGAAATAAATCGCATAGCATGCTTGAAGCTCCAGAATGAATCCGGATACTGCGGATAAACCAATAAAATGTTCATTGCCCTATGATTAAAAACAATCAAAAATTACAATCAACATTCCTGAAAAACGTTACACAATTTTGGAAAAAAATTACAGAATTCACACATTATTAACCGCGACTAAAAATATTCAACATTATTGGAGCCATTCAGACAAGGTCGTCTACTATAAGATGTCACCCGAAAAGGTAAAATAATAGCATAAAAAAAGGAAGCAACCGCCCCCTCTTTTTATGCTTACCACCTGCTTAATTTAATCCCAGGTGATTTAGCTCCTCAACGGTAAGTGGAGCACCAACTTCAATTACCGCGCTTTTTCTGAATCCAGCCTGGTGGCGCAAGTGTTGATGTCTTGCATTTGCTTCAATTCCTAACATGACGACCATTCCAATAACGAAAAGTGACAACCCTTTGAAAAAATTCTTTGCTTTCATAATCTTATAATTTAAATTGTTTTTATTAAAAATCATACTCAAATGTAATACAGGCTCCCTGGTACCGCAAATACAATAGACGAGTTGAACTATTTTATAGACAGATCGTTGGATTTTATCGAAGTAATATAAACGCTAAGCGTGACGACTTGATCTGACAGTACTCATTTCAATGGTAGTGAGTTCCATCAATGCTCTGGCAGAAAACTGACTGAGTAAAGATTCAAGTCAGCGATTTAGTAACTCATTTCTGTGACTTCCTGATATTTTGTTACTTTTAGATACAAATTTACAGTGATCTTATCATGAAGGTGATTTGTCATTCACTAACAAATATTTTATTGTTTTATGGAAACGCTCCAACTGATCAAAAACAATCAAATAGCCATTGTCACTTTTTCCAGGCCACAATCTTTAAATGCACTGAACACACAGGTTTTCATTGATCTGAATCTGGTGCTGGATGAATTGGAAACAGGCAACGACATTAGGGTTGTTGTGTTAACAGGTGAAGGGAAAGCATTTGTAGCAGGCGCTGATATTGCTGAAATGCAGAAAAAATCACCTGCCGATGCACTCCTGTTTTCGCAGACCGGCCATGATACTTTTAACCGCATCGGGAACTTTAAAATTCCGGTTATTGCCGCTGTAAACGGGTTTGCCCTTGGCGGTGGATTAGAGCTGGCTTTGGCATGCGATTTTATTATCGCTTCCGATAAAGCCAAATTCAGTGCTCCTGAGGTGAACCTGGGTCTGATCCCAGGATTCAATGGGACTCAGCGCTTACCCCGTGCCGTTGGGACAGGTTTTGCAAAATACATGCTGTTTACCGCCCAAATGGTTGAAGCGCTGGAAGCCAAACAAAATCATCTGGTTCAAATGGTGGTTTCCTCCGAAGAACTAATGGGCAAGACGCTTGAAGTAGCTCAGCTCATCTGCCAAAAAGGTCCGATGGCCATTTCATCCGTAAAAAAGGCGGTCAACTTTGGCCAGTTGAATGGCATTGAAAAGGGCGGCCTCTTCGAAATAAAAGAGTTCTCGAAACAATTTTCCGAACAAGGGAAAGAGGGAATGACAGCATTTTTAGAAAAAAGGAAACCAAACTGGAACTAACCCGTCAAACAATCACCACAATGACAAATACCAACAGAATTCAAAATGTGGCTGTCCTGGGGGCTGCGGGGAAAATGGGAAGCGGTATTCTTTATCTGATTACTTTGTACATTTCCAAAATTGCCCTGGCACCTGATAATAGAACCAAAACCTTTACCATTTTTGCCATCGACCAATCGCACGAACGATTAAACGGATTGCTGAAATATACACGTGACCTTTTATTGAAATGGGCCGAGAAAAATACAGTCTGGTTACGGATTGCCTATGCCGGAAGAGCCGATTTAATTGAGAATAGCCAAATCATTCAGGCGTATCTGGAAGAGGCCATGGCCTTGATTAAACCAACCACACGGATGGAGTCGGCCTATGAATCAACGCTGATTTTTGAAGCTGTAATTGAGAATATCGAATTGAAAACCAGACTTTTGGGCAACATTAAAAAAAATAATCCGCTCAATCCCTGGTTTTTAACCAATACCAGTTCAATTCCGATCGAAGAATTGAATACAAAAGCACTGCTGGAAGGCAATATTATTGGCTGTCATTTTTACAATCCCCCGGCTGTTCAGAAGCTGATTGAGGTGATTGAACTCAAAAATGGCAACAGAGAGCTGTCCGGTTGGGTAAATGACTTCGGAAAGATGCTGGGCAAGGTAATGGTTCCGGCCAACGACATTGCAGGATTTATCGGGAATGGCTTTTTTATGCGCGATTTACTCTTTGGAATTGAAAAAATAGATCAGCTGCAGCCTGAGTTTACTTTTGCCGAAGCGGTTTTACTGGTTGACAGGCTTACCCGCGATTTGATGTTGCGCCCCATGGGTATATTCCAATTAACCGACTATGTTGGCATCGATGTTTGTTGCTTCATCCTGAATGTGATGAACAACTACCTACCTGAAAAATTACACAGTGGATTATTGTTGGAACTGCTCGCGAAAAAGATCAGTGGCGGACAGAATTCCGATGGTTCTCAGAAAACAGGCTTTTTTACCTATGTAAAGGGTAAAATTGAAACGGTTTACGATCTCCCTACCGGAAGGTATATACCGGTTGAGGAATTAAAGTTAAAAACAGACAATTACCTGGGTGAATTACCCAAAACCCTATCCTGGAAAAGCCTTTCAGGGGATAGAAATAAGGTGTTGCTGATGCGTGATTTTTTTGAAGATATGAAAAAAAGCGATCATCCCGGTGCGAAGCTAGCCTTGGAGTACATGAAAAAAATGAAATCAAACGGCGAAAATCTGGTAGCACAGGGCGTAACCGATACTGCTGAGAATGTGAATATTGTGATGATTACAGGTTTTCACCACCTTTACGGACCTATCAATGAATATTGCTAAACCGAACTTATTATGAACCGAAAAATATATCTGGTTGCCGGATACAACACCCTATCAATGGGTACTGGCCGGAGTGAATTTAATCCCGGGAGAGAACGCCCGGGGCTTGAAGCGTATATTCAGGAAGCAGGACAGGCAACGTTACAGCAAATTGGGGGCGCAAAAAATGTCGATGAATGTGTCATTGGAAATTTTATGGCATCCCGGTTTAACAACCAGGCTCATTTGGCAGCCATGATGCCCTCCATTGACAAGGATCTCCAGTATAAACCATCTGTCAGGGTGGAAGGCGCTTGTGCTTCTGGCGGTCTGGCCTTAATAACCGGGATAAAGTCCATTCTTGCCGGCACTGCCGAAGTTGTACTTGCCCTTGGCGTTGAAGTACAAAACACAGTTAAAGCAATCTATGGAGCCGATTTTCTTGCTTTGGCAGGTTGGTACAAGAAACGCAAAAATGGTCACGCCTATTTTTTCCCAGGCGAATTCAGCGACAGGGCAAAAGCTTATTGCGATGCTTACGGAACAGAATACACCCGGAAAGGATTAGCCACCTGGTATAAAAACGCTGTTGAAAATGCCCGCCTCTGCCCAACAGCACAGGAATATGAGAACAAAGACAACGATCTGTTGGCTACCGGTATGACTCCTCCGAATGGAAAGATGTTCGTAGATCATCTGAATTTGTTTGACTGTTCAAAAGTTTCGGACGGGGCTTCTGCCATTGCCATTGTCTCGGAAGAAGGTCTGAAACGGATTGGCATACCCAAAAGTCAGGCCATTGAAGTAGTTGGTTTTAGTCAGTCAGTAGAAAATTTAATGGAAGACCCGATCAATCAGGCCGAACTAACGACCACCAGAGTCGCCGTACAAAAGGCTTTAAGTATGGCAGGCATCACCATTGATCAGTTGGCAACAGTTGAAACGCACGATTGTTTTTCCATTGCCGGAATTATGGCTACCGAAGCCATTGGATTTGCCAAGGCCGGGAAAGGAGCTGAATTTGTGGCCAATGGGAATACAGCACGAACCGGGATAATTCCATTTAACACGACCGGTGGACTCATTGGATGGGGACATCCGACCGGAGCGACCGGGATTCACCAGGCCGTTACCATTTGGGAGCAATTCACCCATAAAGCGGCAGCTGCACAACTGGAAATCCCGGGTTCGAAACCTTATGCCCTCTCCGTCAATATGGGTGGGAACGATAAAACGGTGGTTTCAGTGGTGTACAAAAAACAATGAATATAAACAATCTCTAAACTAAATATTTAACTGATGAATTTTGATTTTACCGAAGAGCAATTGATGATACGCCAGGCTGCCCGCGATTATGCCCAGCGCGAATTAATCAAGGATGCGATTGAACGTGACGATAAAGCAATTTTTCCTAACCTGCACATCAAAAACCTGGCGGAATTAGGATTTTTAGGGATGCTGGTTGGCACTAAATACGATGGGGGCGGCATGGATACGGTATCCTATGTTTTGGCCATAGAAGAGATCTCCAAAGTTGACTCATCTGTCGGGGTAATCATTTCTGTAAACAACTCATTGGTATGTTTTGGAATAGAAGCATATGGTACCGAAGAACAAAAGGAGAAATGGCTGAAACCGTTGGCGCGTGGCGAGAAAATCGGGGCTTTTTTACTCTCTGAACCAGGTTGCGGCAGTGATGCATCTTCGCAAAAAACTACGGCCATCGATATGGGCGACCATTATATTCTGAATGGAGTGAAAAACTGGATCACCAACGGCAATTCAGCATCGACCTATATTGTGATCGCTCAAACTCATAAGGAATTGGGACATAAAGGAATCAATGCCATTTTGGTTGACAGGCATGCTCCGGGCATTTCTGTGGGTGTACACGAAAATAAAATGGGGATGCGAAGTTCCGATACCCATTCGGTGGAGTTTGCCGACGTAAAAGTGCCGAAAGAAAACCGCCTGGGCGAAGATGGTTTTGGATTTAGGTTTGCGATGAAAACCCTTGAAGGAGGTCGGATCGGAATCGCCGCGCAGGCGCTTGGACTTGCCTCCGGAGCTTATGAATTAGCCGTTAAATATGCCAAAGAAAGGAAAACTTTTGGTACTGAGATTATTAACCATCAGGCCATTGCATTTAAACTGGCCGATATGGCTACTGAAATTGAAGCCGCCCGGTTCCTTTGTTTAAAGGCGGCCTGGCTGAAAGATCAGGATAAACCCTATGGAAATGCCAGTGCTATGGCCAAATTGTTTGCTGCCGAAACAGCCATGAGAGTGACTACCGAAGCGGTTCAGATTCACGGAGGTTATGGCTATGTGAAGGATTACCACGTGGAGCGCTTGATGCGCGATGCCAAACTAACCCAAATCTACGAAGGAACCTCTGAAATACAGAAAATTGTCATCTCACGAGCCATTATCATGGGAGATTTATAGCAAGTAAATTGGCAAAACCGGTTTAGCGATTTATTCGTTACATGAGATCAAAAACAGTATACGTTTTTCTCAATTAATTTATCAGCAATATGCCTGCGGGCTTCTTTGGCGTTGAAAGGTTCGGTTTTTGTAAATCTTTTCAGCCCGAGCAGTAACATCTTTTGTTCATCACCGCCTGCAAAAGAGTTTATTGCCTCCTTGCCGTTCTTGTTAATCCTGTCAGCGGCATCATTAATGAAAACACGCATCATGGCCGTTCTTTCCGAATTTCCATTTTCGCCGTTCAATGACACCAATTTTTCAAGTCTGAGTAAAACGGATTCTGAAACAAACACATCAATGATCATGTCGGCGATATTCATCAGTATTTCCTGTTCATCAGCGAGTTTGTTCATAAGGCGCTGAGCAGCCGTTCCTGCTATCATCAATACTGATTTTTTGAAATTAGCGATATATTTTTTCTCTTGTGCAAAAAGTGCATCGTCGGTAGAATCCATTGCTGGAACAGACATGAGTTCCGACTGAATTTTTAGGGCAGGTCCCATCAGATTGAGTTCACCCTTCATCGCTCTTTTTAAAATCATATCAACGATCACCATACGGTTAATTTCGTTGGTCCCTTCGAAAATCCTGTTAATGCGCGAATCGCGGTATGTTCTGTCCATCGGCGCTTCGGCAGAGTAGCCCATTCCGCCGTATATTTGTACTCCTTCATCAGCCACGTAGTTCAGCGCTTCTGAACAGTACACTTTCAGGATTGAAGCTTCAGGGGCGAATTGTTCAAATGCCTTCAAAATGGCTTCTGATTTAGCTTTGCCTGATTTAATATTCAAACCGAGAGCTTGTTCAATGTAGTTAGCAGTCCTGTAAAGCGCAGATTCTCCGGCAAAAACACGTATAGCTTGCTCAGCTAGTTTATATTTGATAGCTCCGAATTGAGAAATCGATTTTCCAAACTGATGCCGCTCGTTTGCATATTGCACCGAATTGCTTATGGTCGCTTTTCCGGCGCCGATAGTGGCGGCTGCAAGCTTTACCCGGCCCAAGTTCAGGATGTTCAATGCAATCTTAAATCCTTGTTGCCGTTCAGAAAGTAAGTTTTCGACGGGAACTTTGCAATCGTTAAAGAATATCTGGACTGTTGAACTTCCTTTTATACCCATTTTATGTTCCTCAGGCATAAGCTGAACTCCGCCAAACGATTTTTCGACAATAAATGCGCTTAAGGTGGCGTCATCATCAATTTTGGCAAATACAATCATAACATCGGCGAAGCCTCCATTGGTGATCCACATTTTTTGTCCTTTCAGAACATAATATTTGCCGTCGTCTGATAATACCGCTTTGGTGCGGCCTGAATTGGCATCAGACCCGGAACCAGGTTCAGTAAGACAATAACATGCTTTCCATTCTCCGCTAACCAGTTTGGGAAGGTATTTTTTCTTTTGCCCTTCATTGCCATAATACATAATGGGAGTCATGCCAATTCCGGTGTTTGCCGCAAATGCAACGGCAAAGGAGTGTGAAGCACCAATATATTCGGTGGCAAGTAAACTAGTGATGTAATTCATGTCAAAACCGCCATATTCGGCAGC
The DNA here is from genome assembly GCA_964358545.1 of uncultured Tangfeifania sp. Lineage (GTDB taxonomy): Bacteria > Bacteroidota > Bacteroidia > Bacteroidales > Prolixibacteraceae > CAINVV01. The sequence continues at coordinate 11,149 of CAYHQN010000038.1, forward strand.
AACAGGGATACCAAAAAAACCAAGCCCGGCTGCTTTATCCAGCAAGGAAACCATTAATCCTTCTTCCTGGTTATCTATCCTGTCGAGGATGGGTATTATCTCCCTTCTCACAAAATCGTTACAAGAGTCGGCAATGAGTTTTTGTTCTTCATTGTATTCTTCAGGAATAAAAATGTCGTCAGCATTACTTTCCGAAATCAGGAATTGACCACCGGTTACTGTTTTATTAAGATTTTCCAAAATAATTATATTTAATGTTTACAATAATTCATAAATTCCCGCAACTCCCTGCCCACCTCCTACACAAAGAGAAACCATGCCATATTTTTGCCTTCTCCTCTTCATTTCATTCAATAGCTGAATGGTTAGTTTTGTGCCCGAACACCCAAGAGGATGCCCAAGAGCGATTGCGCCACCGTTCACATTTATAATTTCTTTGTTAAGTTGAGAAGTTCTGATAACGGAGAGCGCCTGCGACGCGAATGCCTCGTTGAGTTCTATCTGCTCAATATCATCAAGTTTCAATCCTGCCCTTTTCAACGCCAGGGGGATAGCTTCCACTGGTCCAATACCCATAATGCGCGGTTCAACTCCCACAGCAGCATGGCTAATAAGTCGTGCAATGGGTTTAAGGTTCAGTTCTTTCACCATTTTTTCAGACATGATCATCACAAAAGCTGCTCCATCAGAAGTTTGCGAAGAGTTTCCAGCTGTAACACTTCCTTTGGCAGAGAAAACGGGCTTCAGATTGGCAAGCGCCTTCAAATTGGTATCCGCACGGGGACCTTCGTCCGTGTCGAAGATAAATTCCCGTGTTTGTTTCCTGTTATTCCCATCAACAAATGTTTCAATGATAGGTACAGGAACAATTTCATCTTTAAAATAGCCCATCTTTATTGCGTTGATGGCTTTCATGTGCGAATGGTAAGAAAACTCATCCTGGTCTTCGCGACTGATGTTGTAATCCGTAGCCAACGCTTCGGCTGTCGCTCCCATACTTGAATACCAATCAGGATTTTTGGTGGCAATACCATAATTCAGTACTGTTTTCCAACCTACGGTCGGAACAAGTGACATGCTTTCAACACCCCCGGCAATGATACAATCCGCCATGCCTGCATGGATTTTATAAGATGCCATGGCAATAGCCTCCATGCCTGAACCACAATAACGGTTCAATACCACCCCGGGAACTTTGATTGGAAGGGACAATAAAGAAATCATGCGCCCCATTTGCATGCCTTGTTCTGCTTCTGGAACAGCGTTCCCGACAATGAGGTCGTCAATCCTTTCAGGATCTAATTGAGGTATTGAGGCAACAAGCTGCCTGATAATTACAGCAGCAAGGTCATCGGGTCGTGTAAAGCGCAAAGCACCTTTTTTTGCTTTTCCCACAGCCGAACGGTAGGCTGCTACAATATATGCATCCATGTCTGTTTTATTTTTAATTTCTTAATGGTTTACCTGTTTTAAGGGTATATTCTATTCTTTCCTGTGTTTTTCTTTCGCCACATAAAGAAAGGAAGGCTTCCCTTTCGAGGTCAAGCAGGTATTGTTCCGACACATTCTGAGGATACGACAGGTCGCCTCCACTCATGATATACGCAAGTTTCCCCGATATCTTCTTATCATGCCCGGAAATGTAATGCGCTGTTTCCATTGAATGGGCTCCAACAAGGAACATGCTCAGCGCATCTTTTCCAAGGACACGGATATCGGAGCGGGGAAATGGCTTTGTATAACCTGCAACCGAGAACTCGATAACACGCGCTTTGGCATCGGCAAGCAGGCGGGATTGATTGATACTGATCCTGTCTGATTTTTTTAAAATCCCCAAATCGAATGCCTCATAAGCCGAGGAGGATACTTTTGCCGTGCCAATATTCATGAAAGCGTTGAGGATGTTATTTAGTTCAATGTCTCCTTCTTCAAAGCGGTCGGAAGCACGAAGCGTCATCTCCTTGGTTCCTCCGCCTGATGGAATTAATCCTACTCCAAACTCTACAAGCCCGATATATGTTTCGGCAGCTGCCTGAACAGCATCAAGGTGTAAAATCAATTCACAGCCTCCACCCAGGGTTAATCCGTGCGGTGCGCCAACAATCGGGACAGACGCATATTTTGCCCGCATCAGTGCATTCTGAAATGTACGGACCATCAAGTCTATTTCGTCAAATTCCTGTTCAGCGGCATACATCAAAAGTAAGGCAAGGTTTGCGCCTGCCGAAAAATTCGGACCATCGTTGCCAATCACCAGTCCACGGAAATCCTTTTCAGCAATTTCAATTGCCTTGTTCAATCCCTGGATAACTTCGCTTCCCATGGTATTCATTTTGGTTTGAAATTCGAGGTCCAATACACCATCGCCTATGTCAATGATGGATGTTCCCTCGTTGCTCCATACGGTTTTGTTTTCGCGAAGGTGATTGAGAATAATAAATGACCCATAACCAGGGACAGGCTTAAATGAGGCAGTTTCAATATCATAATAGTTTTTTATACCATTTTTTACCTTATAAAATGACTCAATGCCTTTGCCAATCATTTCATAAACCCACGGTGCCGGCTTGTTTCCCGAACTTTCCATTTGCTCAAGGCCCTTTTTCAAGCCAATCATATCCCAGGTTTCAAAAGGTCCGTAATCCCAGCCAAAGCCTGCACTCATAGCCGTATCAATGCGGTAAAGATCATCCGAAATTTCGGGTATCCGGTAGCTCACATAACAGAAAATTTTAAAAAATGTGCTGCGGTAAAATTCAGCGGCTTCATCCTTCCCATTCAAAAGAATCGTTAGCCTGTTTGCCATGTCTGCAACCGGCCTGGCAGCCTCCAGCGTTTTGAATTTTACTGGTTGTTGACTTCCATATTCCATGGTTTTAAGGTTTAAAGAAAGGATTTCCTTTTCGCCTTTTTCACTTGTAGTTTTTTTATAAAATCCCTGTCCGGTTTTATCGCCCAAATAATTGTTTTTCTCCATTTCAGTCAGGAAACCGCCCAGCTTAAATGTCTCGAGAGATTCATCATTTTTCAGTGCATCGAAAAGATTGTTGGCAACTTTTATCACCGTGTCAAGCCCAACAAGGTCGCAAGTGCGGAAAGTGGCTGATTTTGGCCTGCCTATTGCGGGGCCGGTAAGTTTGTCGACCTGTTCAACCGTAAGGTTAAGTCTTTGCGTTGCCTGAAAGACTTCAAGGATGGAAAAAATACCAATCCTGTTGGCTATAAATGCGGGAGTATCTTTGCAAAGGATGGTGGATTTCCCTAAAAACAGGTCACCGTATTGCATCAGGAAATCTATCACTTCCGGATCGGTTTGCTCATAGGGGATTATCTCCAAAAGACTTAGATAGCGCGGGGGATTGAAAAAATGAGTGCCACAAAGATGTCTTTGAAAATCTTCGGTTCTGCTTTCACCAAGCAGATGAATGGGTATGCCGGAAGTATTCGAGGTTATTAATGTACCCGGACGGCGAAATTTTTCGATTTTCTCAAAAAGCTGACGTTTTATTTCAAGATTTTCGACCACCACTTCAATCACCCAGTCGGAGCTCTCTATTTCATGAAGGTTATCTTCGAAATTACCTGGTTTTATTCTTTTTAAAAATGATTTGTGGTACAAGGGCGATGGGTTTGACTGCACTGCATTTGCCAGGGATTGATTTACAATCCTGTTGCGGACCTCCGGGTGTTCCAAAGTAAGTCCTTTTTGATTTTCTCCTTCTGTAAGATCACGTGGAACAATATCCAGCAGCATTACTTCAACCCCAATATTGGCAAAATGGCAGGCAATTCGCGAGCCCATTATACCTGAACCCAGTACACTGACTTTATTTATTTTCCGATTCATTTTAAATATATATTTTCGATTAAAACCTTGTGTTTTTGCAAGAGTACCGTTCTTTTAATATTCTGCTTTGGGGTCAGTTCACCTGCTTCAATCGTCCAGGGGATGGAGAGAAGTTCGAATTTTTTAATCATTTCGTAGTGGGATTGCTTTTTATTTACTTTTTCAATCTCTTTGGCAATCCTCGCTATGACTCTTTCATTTTTCGACATTTCCTGGTTAGTAGTGAAATCGATCTCCTTGCGGCGACACCACTCTTTTACGTACACATAATCAGGAACAATCAGCGCTGCGGGAAACTTTTGAAACTCCCCCACAACCATTACCTGGTCAATAAAACGTGATTCTTTGAGATCGTTCTCGAGAATTTGCGGACTAATGAATTTGCCACCGGATGTTTTGAAAATTTCTTTTTTGCGGCCTGTTATTTTCAGGAACTTGTTTTCAACAAATTCGCCAATATCGCCGGTATAAAACCATTCATCTTTTATTGCTTCGGCAGTAGCTTCGGGGTCTTTGAAATAACCCAGCATAATATTGGGCCCTTTTACAAGGATCTCCCCATCACTGGCAATTTTAACTTCAACATCTTTAATCACCGGTCCGACCGTTCCAAAACAAATAGAGTCAGGATGGAAATTGTTCACCGACACTACGGGAGATGTTTCTGTTAATCCGTATCCTTCCATAACCGGAATTCCGGCAGCGCGGAAAACTTTTGCCAAACGTGGCTGCAAGGCAGCGCCGCCTGAAATAATGCTGATAACATTCCCGCCCAGGGCTTTGCGCCATTTGTTAAAAATAATTTTATTGGCGATTTTCAATTGTAACTCATACCACCATCCGTTTTTTCCATCAAGTTCATATCTTAGTCCCAGGTTCAATGCCCAGAAAAAAAGCATTCTTTTTATTCCTTTAAGATCACCTCCCCCCGCTACAATTTTGTCATAGATTTTTTCAAGCAGGCGGGGAACAGTGGTGAAATAGTGAGGTTTCACTTCCCTGATGTTGTCGCCAACTTTTTCCAAACTTTCTGCAAAATAAATGGATACACCACTGTACATGTAAAAAACAGCTAATGTGGTTTCAAAAATATGATTTAATGGCAGGAAACTCAAGATACGATGAGAAGCATTTAATTCGAACAACAATGAGACGGCTAAAGCATTGCTGAGAATATTCCGGTGTGACAACATTACCCCCTTCGGATTGGCGGTGGTTCCAGAGGTATAGATGATCGTTGCAAGGTCTTCTCCTTTGATGCTTTGTTTTGTCTCTTCGAGCAAATTGTTGTTCAAAGCGCTTTCCCCTAATTCGGTGATTTCGGACCAATGTTTGGCCCCATCCACTTTATCAAATGTGTAAATTTCAATAAGGGCAGGCAACTTGCTTTTAAGTTTTGAAAGCGTTTTGAAAAGAGACGCATCCGAAACAAAAATATATTTCACCATAGCATGGCTGAGGATATATTCCAGTTCTGCATTGTTGGTAGTAGGGTAAATGGGTACATTGATTCCTCCTGCTTGTAAAAGCCCCATATTAGCCATAATCCATTCGGGACGGTTATTGGATATAATGGAAATTTTATCTCCTTTTTGTAAGCCCATCTGAAATAAACCAAAGCTTAGAAGGTTTGCTGTTTCCTGCACTTGTTCGGAACTGAAAGGTGTCCACTTGCCGTTGATTTTTGCAACAAACATATCCGGTTTCTTGTAATTAGCAGAATACCGGGAAAGAAGGTCAAATAATCTTGTAGGTTCCATAAGATAGTTATTAGTAATTAGTTGAGAATGTAGTAAGAAATATGTTAATAGCCGTTGAATACAGACAAATATTGCCGGGTTCTGATTTGGATTACTCAGATTATCAAACTATTTGCCTTATCGCATTAAAATTAAACAGTTTTTTGCATTTTAATTGACTTTCATCATAAAAATATTGTTTTCATTTTTGCAGGCCATAATTATTGAGGCTAAAGACTGTTGTATTTCTTTTGTAAAAACAAAGTATATTTGAATGGAAATACTCTTTAAAAACATTTTTAAGTTTGAAGCGGGTATCTCCTGACAAGAAAGTTCCAAAATAACTTACACTATTTATAACATATTAACACCTCTATTTTCTCATGAAATTATTAGTCTGCATTAGTAATGTACCCGACACTACCACCAAAGTCAAGTTTACCGACAATCAAACCAAATTTGATTCAATTGGTGTTCAATGGATCATCAATCCTTGGGATGAACTGGCTTTAACCCGGGCCGTTGATTTAAAGGAAGAGAGCAGCAATCCGGTATCCGAAGTGGTTGTGGTAAACGTTGGCTCCTCCGAAACTGAACCTACCCTTCGGAAATGCCTGGCAATCGGAGCCGACAAGGCGATCCGCATCGATTCAGTTACAAAAGATGCCTTTCAGACAGCCAAACAAATTGCTGCCATGGCCCAAAAAGAGGCCTTCGATTTCATTATCTGCGGAATCGAATCAGGCGATTACAACAGTTCATCGGTAGGTGGAATGGTTGCTGAATTCTTAGATACTGCTTCCATCTCATCGGTATCTGACATCCGCTTCGAGGGAGGGAAAGCAATTGTTGAACGTGATGCGGATGCAGGCAAAGAGTACCTACAGGTGGATGGGACCGCAGTTTTAATCGTTCAGAAAGGATTTGCCCAGGAGCCTAAAATACCAAATATGAGAGGGATCATGATGGCCCGCCAAAAACCCCTGGAAGTTATTTTAGCCGTTGATGTAAACGCATTGACCGAATATACCGGGTTCCGGTTGCCTGAACCCAAAGCCAAAGTGAAAATGGTGAGTCCTGATCAAATGAAAGAGCTGGTTAATTTTCTGAGCACTGAAGCAAAAGCGCTCTAAATCACCGAATTGACAACTAAATAAAATCTAAAAAATGGCCGTATTGGTTTATATCCAAAATTTTGGAGGCAAACTTAAAAAACAAAATTTTGAAGTTGCTTCCTATGCATCAAAAGTGGCTGAATCTATGCATTGTCCTGCAATAGCAGTAGTCATGGGAACGATGGACGATTCAGAAATCGAAAGACTGGGAAATTATGGAATTTCCAAAACGCTCAGAATCGCTGATAAGGTTTACAATACCTTGATAAATAAGGTATTTACACGGATTGTTCAGCAGGTTGTGGTGCAGGAAAATGTAACGACAGTAGTTTTTCCCGACAACAATGAAGGAAAAGCAATTGCCCCCCGGTTGTCAGTGAGGCTAAATGCCGGATTTGTTTCCGGAGTAGTTTCTTTGCCCCTTTCCGTGGAGCCTTTTATCATCTCCAAAAGAGTTTTCTCAGGAAAGGCTTTGGCACAGGTTCAAATTAATTCACCCCTGAAAATCGTCTCGTTGGCCATTAACTCATTTGGATTGCACGAAGCAAAAACCACCAATAGGATTGTGTCGTTTGAACCTAAGGTTTCCTTAAGCGATGATACATCAAGAGTCATTGATCGTAAGATGCATCCTGAGGGTATCTCATTGCTGGATGCTGACAGGGTAATCAGTGGCGGAAGGGGAATGAAAGGACCTGAAAACTGGAAACCGCTGGAAGAATTGGCCAAAGTAATGGGTGCTGCAACCGCTTGCAGCCGTCCGGTGAGTGATGCCGGATGGCGTTCGCACGAAGAGCATGTTGGGCAAACAGGCAAAATTATTGCACCAAACCTTTACATTGCTGTAGGAATTTCGGGCGCTACACAACACGTAGCAGGTATAAGCCGCTCAAAATGCATTGTTGCTATTAACAACGATGCCGATGCTCCCATTTTTGAGGTTGCCGATTATGGTGTAATAGGCGACGCCGCCCAAATATTACCTAAACTAACGGAAGCATTTAAAGCTTTTAAAGGCGAATAAATAACCCTATTCTATGGTAAAACAAATCGTCTTTTCAGGTATTCTGTTTATTACCTTATTCCTGTTTTCATACACGCTCAGGCGTTTGGGATTACTCTTTAAGCTGACCCGAAAAACCACACCATTTGGACAGTGGGGCAAACGTCTGGCTTTAACCCTTGAAGTTGCCTTTGGTCAAACCAAGATCTTGCGAAAACCGCTGATCGGCTTCATTCACGCCCTGGTTTTTTGGGGATTTTTGGTCATCACACTGGGGAGTATCGAAATGGTGGTTGACGGAATCGCAGGAACTGTTCGGATATTTTCCAAAACCGGATGGTTTTATTCCATCGTTTCAGCTTCTGGCGATGTGTTTGCATACCTGATATTCATTGGGATTACAATATTTCTGATCCGAAGGAAGTGGATGCACATCAAACGGTTTTCCGGAATAGAATTATCTCCCCGGAATAAAAAAGATGCCTATCTCGCATTGCTGATGATTCTTTTTCTGATGGTATCCTTAATCGGCATTAACTTTTGCTTTATCTCCGCTTCGCCTGATTATACCGCAGGAGTTTACCCAATTTCATCACAGCTGGCCGGAATTTGGAAAATATCTCAATCCCACGCACATCTATTCTATGAAGTGAGCTGGTGGAGCCACATTCTGATGATTTTCATTTTTGCCAATTACCTGCCCTATTCCAAGCATTTTCATGTATTCATGTCGGTTCCCAACCTGTTTTTCAGTAATCTGGAACCCTTGGCAAAATTGCCCAACCTTGATGCCGTAACCAGGGAGGTAAAACTAATGCTTGGCGGGAACGCATTTCAGGATTCAGGCAGCGAAGCCCCTACCCGGTTTGGCGTGAAAGATGTGGAAGACATAACCTGGAAAAACTACCTCGATTCGTTAACATGCACCCAATGTGGAAGATGCACGGAAGTTTGCCCGGCAAATATCACCGGGAAGAAGCTTTCGCCGCGCAAAATATTTGTGGACTTACGTAACCGGATGAACGAGAAAGGAACACAGCTAATTAAAAACAAGGCGTTTACAGACAATAGATCATTGGTAAGCAACGATTTCATCAGCTACGAAGAACTTTGGGCCTGCACGACCTGCAATGCCTGTGCACAGGAATGTCCGTTAAATATCAGTCATCCAAATCTTATCATTGACATGCGGCGCTACCTGGTACTGGAAGAGGGCAAAGCCCCTTCCGGAATTAATACAATGTTTGCCAATATCGAGAACAATGGCGCACCCTGGCAATTCTCACCCCAGGACCGTTTGGAATGGACCAAAGAATGAACAACGAAAATAAGAGTCTCTAAATGAAAAGTTAACCACATAGGCACATAGATCACATAGAAAATAAAACTATGTGTCCTATGTGCCTATGTGGTTCAAAAATAATGACAGATAAAAAGTAAAAACCATAATCCTTATACATGCCTCAGATTAGTGTTCCCGTTATGGCCGAACTGGCCGCTCAGGGTAAAAAGCCTGAATACCTTTATTGGGTAGGATGTGCCGGCGCTTTCGATGAGCGATATCAGAAAGTGACCCGTTCGTTTGCCAAAATATTGAATCATACCGGGGTCGATTATGCAGTTCTGGGAACTGAAGAATCGTGCACCGGCGATCCTGCCAAACGGGCTGGAAACGAAATGCTTTTCCAGATGCAGGCCTTGGCGAACATTGAAATTTTGAATGGGTATGGAGTAAAAAAAATTATCTGCACCTGCCCCCACTGCTTCAATACCTTAAAAAATGAATACCCTGATTTGGGTGGAAATTACGAGGTAGTCCATTACACCAGCTTCCTCGAAGAGTTGATTGACAAGGGAAAGCTAAAATTAGACAAATCGGTTTTCAGCGATAGGCGGATAACCTACCACGACCCGTGTTATCTGGGCAGGGGAAATAACATCTATGATGCTCCCCGGAATGTTATCGGCAAACTGGGAGGAGACTTCGCTGAGCTGAAACGTTCGAAAAGTTTTGCACTGTGTTGCGGCGCCGGTGGAGCCCAAATGTTTAAAGAAGCCGAAAAGGGAAACAAAGAAATTTATGCCGAACGTACCGATGATGTCATTGAATCGAAAGCAGAAATTGTTGCTACGGCGTGCCCATTTTGCATGACCATGCTCACTGATGGAATAAAATTCAGGGACCGTCAAACGGAGATCAAAAATCTGGACATTGCTGAGCTGATTCTCGAAAATCTTGGCATCTAAAATATCTCATTGACATTACTGACCGCTAACTTTTCATAAAATGATCATCTATGGATCAAATTACACTGCCCTATAAAGTAAAAAACAAGATCCGGATTGTTACTGCGACCTCTCTTTTCGATGGACACGATGCTTCGATCAATATCATGCGACGAATTCTGCAATCATCGGGCGCTGAAATCATTCACCTGGGGCACAACCGGTCGGTAATGGAAATTGTCGACTGCGCCATACAGGAAGATGCCCATGCTGTGGCAGTCACTTCGTACCAGGGCGGTCACCTGGAATTCTTCAAATACATGTTCGATTTACTGAAACAAAAAGGCTGTGGCCACATCCATATTTTTGGCGGCGGTGGTGGTGTTATTCTTCCCGCCGAAATTGAGGAACTTCAGGACTATGGGATTGCCCGTATCTATTCGCCCGACGATGGCCGCTCCATGGGACTTCAGGGAATGATCAATGATTTGCTTGAAAAGACAGATCATCCGTTAATTCAAAAAGAAGAGTATCTGAACAATTTACCAAAAACCGATGAATCCGAAAAAATTGCCCGTTTCATTACGATACTGGAAAACAATTTACCGGGCATTGAAGAGATAACACAACTGCTTGCCAATCATCAGCAAACTAAGACCATTCCGGTTTTGGGAATTACCGGAACCGGGGGTGCAGGTAAATCGTCGTTGGTCGATGAGCTGATTCGCCGCTTTTTATTGGATTATCCCGAACTTCGGATCGGAGTGATCAGCATTGATCCCAGCAAACGGAAATCGGGTGGTGCGCTTCTCGGCGACCGTATCCGCATGAATTCCATTCACAATAGCAGGGTTTACATGCGAAGTATGGCCACCCGCGAAGCCAATTTATCGGTTTCCAGACACATCGATGATTCAGTTAAAGTATTGAAAGCCGCCGGTTATGATCTCATCCTGCTGGAAACATCCGGAATTGGTCAGTCTGACACACAGATTGTTGATCACAGCGACCTTACAGTGTATGTGATGACTCCTGAATTTGGAGCTCCTTCTCAACTGGAAAAAATTGACATGCTCGATTTCGCAGATCTGGTAGCGCTGAATAAGTCTGATAAGAAAGGAGCTCTGGATGCCCTGCGCGATGTGCGCAAACAATACCAGCGCAACAAAAAAAACCTCTGGCATATAGAGCCCGGTCAAATGCCCGTATTTTTAACCCATGCCTCCCAGTTTTTCGATCCGGGAGTGAATGATTTTTACAGAGCCCTGAAAACTCTGGTCATCGGGCGGTTTCCTGATGTTCTCAGTGAAACGGACAGGCAGTTTTTTGCTTCGGAAAAAAACCAGATCATTCCACCTGAACGGGTACGATATCTTTCAGAAATTAGTGAAACTGTCAGGAAATACAATCAAAAAGCTAAAGAACAATCTGATATTGCCAGTAAAATTCAAGCAATTCAGGATTCGGTTGAGCTTTTGAAATCCCGGAACTCCCTGACTCAGGAACTTGAAATTGTCCTCAAAGAGTGGAATGAAAAATTAATCCCTGAGAGCCGGTCGTTGTTGGAATTCTGGAAAGAAAAGAAACAGGCATACCGGCAAGACGAATGTTCATTTCAGGTGCGGGGGAAAGAAGTTCGGGTCCGGACTTACACTGAATCGCTTTCGCATACCCACATCCCCAAAATTGCTATGCCTCATTTCCGGAATCAGGGTGATATTTTAAACTGGTTGTTAAAAGAAAACTTACCGGGATATTTCCCTTTTGCCGCCGGTGTATTTCCATTTAAACGCGAATACGAAGATCCCACCAGGATGTTTGCCGGCGAAGGGAGTCCGGAGCGCACCAATCTGAGGTTTCATTACCTGTCGCGCGGACAGAAAGCCAAACGGTTATCGACTGCCTATGATTCAGTTACACTTTACGGTGAAAACCCGGATCCCCGTCCCGATATTTATGGCAAGGTTGGAAACGCCGGAGTCTCGGTCGCGACGTTAGACGATTCCAAAAAACTCTATTCAGGAATCAACCTTTGTCATCCATTGACCTCAGTAAGTATGACCATCAACGGACCCGCTTCCGTGCTTATGGCGATGTTCCTCAATACCGCCATCGACCAGGCGTGCGAGAAATACATCAGGGAAAACGGGCTGACCGAAAACATCACGAAGCTGATACAGCAAAAATTCTGGTCGAAAGGGTTGAAACCACCGGTTTACCAAGGTAATTTACCAGATACATCCAACGAATCAGGGTTGGCTTTGCTGGGGATTCACGGAGATGAGCTGTTGCCACCTGAAATTTACGAACAAATTAAGCGACAAACACTTAAGGAAGTTCGGGGAACCGTTCAAGCCGATATTTTAAAGGAAGATCAGGCGCAAAACACCTGCATCTACAGCATCGATTTTGCCCTGAAACTGATGGGCGACGTACAGGCCTATTTCATTCAAAATGACATTCAAAACTTTTATTCCGTCTCGATATCAGGTTATCATATTGCCGAAGCAGGAGCTAATCCCATTACTCAGCTTGCTTTTACGCTGGCCAATGGTTTTACCTACGTCGAATATTATCTTTCAAGGGGGATGAAGATTGATGATTTCGCTTCCAACCTCTCCTTCTTTTTCTCTAACGGAATTGACCCTGAATTTGCGGTAATTGGCCGGGTAGCAAGGCTCATCTGGGCGAAAGCCATGAAATACAAATACAAAGCAGGAGAGGGTGCGCAAAAACTGAAATACCACATTCAAACTTCGGGCCGTTCGTTGCATGCACAGGAGATTGAATTCAACGACATTCGCACTACCTTGCAAGCCTTGTACGCCATTTACGACAACTGCAACTCTCTTCACACCAATGCTTACGACGAAGCCATTACCACTCCTACCGAAGAATCGGTGCGTCGCGCCATGGTAATACAAATGATCATTAACCATGAACTGGGATTAACCCGGAACCAGAATCCGCTGCAGGGATCCTTTGTAATTGAAGAGTTAACCGAGTTGGTGGAGGCTGCAGTGTTGCAGGAGTTCGACCGGATCACCGAACGGGGAGGCGTGCTTGGCGCCATGGAGGCCAACTACCAGCGCAGTAAAATTCAGGATGAATCGTTGTACTACGAAACCCTGAAAAATAACGGGAAGCTGCCAATAATGGGTGTAAACACCTTTTTATCGTCCGAAGGATCACCAACCATTCTGCCACGCGAAGTGATCCGAAGTACCGAAGAGGAGAAACACAACCAGTTGACTTCCCTGAACAATTTTCATAAAGCCAACAAAGAGCAGTCTCCCATCTGTATTGAACGGCTTAAAAAAGCAGCCCTCGAAAACCAGAATGTCTTTGAGGAGATGGTTGAAGCGGTGAAATACTGTTCATTGGGACAAATAACCCATGCGTTATTTGAAGTAGGCGGTAAATACCGGAGGAATTTATAAAAATAGAGACGATTTATGGAAAAGCAACCTTCCAGGGCAGAGGCATTTGCCCTCTTGTGTGAATACAACAAACAGGATAGCCTGATCCGTCACGGGTTGGCCGTGGAGGCAGTGATGCGCTATTTTGCCGGACAAGCCGGAGAGGAAATCGAAAAATGGGGCGTCATCGGATTGTGCCACGACCTCGATTACGAGAAATACCCGGATCAGCACTGCACCATGACCCGAAAGATCCTCGAAGAGAAAGGCTGGCCGGAAAGCTATATCCGGGCCATCATTAGTCATGGGTGGGGACTCTGTTCGGATGTCGAACCCATTGAGGAGTTGGAGAAGGTTCTTTTCGCAACTGACGAGCTCACGGGATTGATCACCGCTTGCGTCTATGTGCGCCCCTCCAAAAGTATTCTCGATCTCACCACCAAATCGGTCATGAAAAAATGGAATACGCGGGCCTTCGCCGCCGGCGCGAACCGCGATGTAATCGCCAAAGGGGCTGAAATGTTGGGGAAAAAAATTGAGGATCTCGTTGAAGAGACAATTATTGCCATGCAAAAGGCAGCAGAAGCGATTGGGTTAAAGGGATATCTATAAAATTGGCAACACAGTTTGCTTACACCCCCGAACGATTTGGGAAGAAATGCAATAATACACCCGTTTTTACAGCTCCGTGGAATTGGTGTGAATTCTTCCTGAATTCCCCTGACTCGTTTTTTGTGTTAATTGTATAAAATATTACATTTTCACTTTGTCGCCCCAGGATGTTTCCCGTTTTTTCCCTTCCTCCAGCCATTGGATCAATACCCCTCGTTTGAAACTATCTTTTTCAGCATTCAGTTTTTTCATATCAAGACCAATAAAATTCTGGGCTTTCTCTTTTGTTTCGATAGAAGGATAGGGAACTTCCTTATTAAAACCTTTTGAAGCGAGTAGTCGGGCAAGCTCAATCCGGGTGTTCCCAATGATCACAATCCCGGAAGATATGACCCGTCCAATTTCTATCGGAGCATGGAAAGAGGCGCCATGACTGGCTGCCGCAAAATCCCAGCGCCATTGGGCATGACGTATCCCTTGAAGTATATTTTTCATCTCTGTTTCGCTTGCCCCCAATTCCCATGCCTTCCCGGCTTCAACGTGTGCATAGACCAATAACTCTTCCAGTTTATCGCGGTTCTGTATAATCTTATCCTGACGGTCATATACATCTTTAACAAGTTTACCAGACTCTTCACGGTGACAAACCTGGCATGAATTTGTAATGTTGTTGAGTGGTGACTGAATGTGATGGTCGGTAAATTTCTGTCCACCTTCGCTTTTATACGGCATATGGCAATCAGCACATGAAACTCCTCTTTCTGCATGAATACCTAATGAGTAGGTCTCGAATTCCGGATGTTGAGCTTTAAGCATTGGAGCTTTACTGATTTTATGGGTCCAGTCAGAAAAGGAGATTTCATCGTAGTAGCTTTCGATATTCTCGGCACTCATCCCCTTATCCCATGGGAAAGTGAGGTAAGCAGCACCTTCTGCCCTGTGTTTGTCAAAGTAATATTCAACATGGCATTGGGCACAAACCAATGAGCGCATCTCCTGATGCGAAGCTTTAGTGATATCCTTCCCCTGCCTTTCAAATGCTTCAATCAATCCGGGACGGGAGATATGCAGATTCATGGTTTTGGCATCATGACAATCTGCACATCCGATAGGATTAATCACTTCTGAAACCAGTCGTGACCACTGTCCGGTATAAAAACCGGTAATCCCTTCTTTGTTCATTAAACGTGGAACATCCGGACCTTTGCATGTCATACATGTAGATGGCTGAATACCGTCCTTCTTACTCTTAGGCGCCCCGGTCCTCAAAGTAGCTTGAATATCATTAATGGCATAAAAGTGTCCACGACCCTGTTTGTAATCTTTGGAGAAACCATATCCGGCCCAAAGAACCACCAAACGAGGGTTAATCTCCAACATATCAATAGATTTGTTGCCATTGTATTTGCTTGCAAATGTCGTATCAGCAGTTTGATAGTAAGTTTGAAATTCGCGGGGATATTGTTCACCCCAAACCTTATTTCTGGGTTCAAACTGTGAAATCTCAACTTTGGGCACATTGACGTAAAGTGCTTCTGTCCGTCGTTCGATAATTGATGAGGCGAGCAAACCGATAATGAATACTATAACAACAGTGACTCCAAAAAGAAGCCATGCTGCCCATGGTTTTTTTTCGATGAATTGTGAAATGTTTTTCATGTGTATATAATTTGTTTTTTAAAGGTCGCATGGAATACCCAGATATTCATTTTCGGTTGGTGTGAAAATATTCTCATGGGTATTTCATGGAAGTTAAATTTTATTGACTTTTGATTATTCTGTAATAATTTTTTTAAGCCATTCGGGCACAGGGCTTTCCGGAAATGGGACCCTTGCAAATGGAGCACTGCTTAAACTGTTTACTCTTCCATGCGGTACTTCACGATGACATTCCCAGCACACACGTTCGGTTGTATGTACATCCCTGTTTTTAAGTGATACCAGCGGATTGGATTGCGTAAGCAGTGCTGAATGGCAACGGATACAATTCTGATGAACCACCCTCTTCCCTGCATCCAGAATAGTGATAACCTGAGGTTCCATCCTCAGTGCAAACATTGTTGCATGACGTATTCCATCTTTTGCTTTGAAAAAGTATTTATTGAAAACATTGTCATGTGGAACGTGACATTCGTTGCAAGTTGTATATTGACGATGTGAGCTATGGCTCCAGGTTGCGTATTGTGGTGCCATTATGTGGCAGTTGACACAAGTTTCAGGATTGTCGGAGAGATAGGAGTATGCCTTGCTGATGTAAAAAAGGAAAAAAAACAAACCCAGCATGATAGCTGACAGGATCAATACAGGAAGCCGCCAGGGTTTAGGAGGGACCAATTTAATAAGAAATTTCATGGCTGAATGTGAAAGTCCTTTACATTTGATTTTGATGTAATATAATGCTGTTTTTGAGCTCAAATAAATTACTTCAAATATATAGCATATTATTTACAATCTGTACCCGCGCGGAAAACAAATTAATTTGTACATTTGAAATATAAAACCTTAAAAACCTTTGCCATGATTTGGATTATTCCTGTAGTTATTGTAGTGATTATCTTCTGGCTGATTGGCATTTACAACAGCCTGGTAAGGCTTCGCAACACGAGGCAGAACGCTTTCGCGGATATTGATGTGCAACTAAAACAGCGGCACGATCTGATCCCCCAGCTCGTAGAGACCGTAAAAGGTTACGCGACCCACGAGAAGGAGTTGTTGCTTAAAATCACCCAGGCCAGGACTGCCGCGATGGGAGCCACCACCATTGATGAAAAAATCAAGACAGAAACACAACTTTCGGCTGCGCTGCAGGGTCTGAAAATATCGGTCGAAGCCTATCCCGATCTGAAAGCCAACCAAAACTTCCTGCAACTTCAGGAAGAGCTGAGCGACATCGAAAACAAACTGGCTGCCGCCCGCAGGTATTTCAACGCGGCTACAACCGAATACAACACAGGCATCGAAACCTTCCCGTCCAACCTGATCGCCAATAGTTTCGGCTTCCTGCGCGAGACCCTTTTCGACCTTGGCCAGGAACGGGTATCCTTTGAGGAACCACCGAAGATCAGCTTCAATTAATGACCTACGTTGGCATACAGACTCAAATCCGGAGAAACAATTTCAACAGTGTTCTCCTGATTCTGGCTTTCCCTACCGTGCTGCTTGGGATGGTCTATGCTATCCTCTATTTCAGCCAGCGCCAGCAAGAAGTTCAGATCGTGAATGACACATTTGTACGGGTGGTACCGTTTGTGATCCTTGGCACTACCATCTGGTTTTTGGTTGCCTGGTTGATACACAACTCCCTTATCAGGATGGCAACCGGATCGAAACCGCTGGAGCGGATTGAAAACAAGCGGGTGTATAATCTCGTCGAGAATCTTTGCATCTCGAAAGGGATGAAGATCCCGCGAATCTATGTTATTGAAGACGATTCGCTCAACGCCTTTGCCAGCGGTATCAGCGCGCGCACCTTTTCTGTCACCCTTTCGCGCGGCATCATCAACAAGCTGGAGGATGACGAACTCGAAGGGGTGATCGCCCACGAACTTTCCCATATCCGTAACCGGGATGTCAGGTTGATGATCGTCTCGATCATCTTTGTGGGCATTTTTGCCTTCGTAGCCGAGATGGCCTTCCGGAGCATCCGTTTCGGGGCCTTGTCGAGGGGTAAAAAAGATACAGGTATAGCGATTCTGGTTGTTATCGTTGTTTCCGCCATTTGTTACCTGATTGCACTGCTGCTCCGCTTCGGCATCTCCAGATCACGCGAGTACATGGCCGATGCCGGGGCCGCCGAAATGACAAGGAAGCCGTACGCACTGGCCAGCGCGTTGCGGAAAATCAGCAATGATCCGCTGATCGAAGCGGTTGAAAACCGCGATGTCGCCCAACTCTTCATCGAAAACCCTCAACCGGAAGAGCAGAAATTCTCATTTAGCAACCTCTTCTCGACCCACCCACCAATCCAGAAAAGGATTGAGCTGCTGGACCAGTTCGCATGATTCAAAAGAAAATGAGAAGAGATTATAATTCAATCAAAATATCTCCTTCTTATCTTCATACCCTCGCGATCCATGTATAGAACCAAAAATATGATCACAATGAACCTTAAGCGTAACAAAAAATTCTTTAGTGTAAGAAATTCTTTAACTTTTTTCTTAATTGCACTTATACATACCTTAATTGGGTGTTCAAATGTTTCAAAAGACTTAAAGAATGAAGGGAATTCTGGTTCTTCAGACAGTATCATTAAAGTGGCTCTTCTCCAAATCAATCCTTATGGAGCAAATGTTGAGGCAAATCTAAAAAAGGGAGATGACTATTGCAGAAAAGCAAAATCTTTAGGTGCAGATATTGTACTCTTCCCTGAGATGTGGAGTATAGGATATTCAGAATTTTATATGCCTGGAAATAGTCATTCGTCAAAAAATTGCCTTTTGAGTTTCGAAGACTGGAAAGCTAAAGCTGTTGATTCCAGAAGTGAATTTATTATTCATTTTCAACATCTTGCAATCGAACTGAATATTGCAATAGTAATTACTTATCTTGAAAAATGGAATGGACTTCCCCGAAATGTTTCTTCTGTTATTGATTCAAAGGGCAATATCTTAATGACCTATGCAAAAGTGCATACATGCGATTTTGCATTAATGGAATCAAATTGTACTCCTGGTGATGATTTTTATGTTTGTGAGCTGCCAATAAGAGGAGAGAGAGTTAAAATAGGAATTATGATTTGTTATGACAGAGAACTCCCCGAGAGCGCCAGGATATTAATGCTAAAAGGAGCCGAATTGATTCTTACACCTAATGCATGCCAATTAGATGAAAAACGGATTAACCAATTTCAAACACGCGCATTTGAAAATGCAATTGGAGTTGCAATGGCTAACTATCCGAAACCTTTTCAGAATGGTCAATCATGTGCTTTTGATTCTAATGGCGACAAAGTTTTTGTAGCTAATGAAAAAGAGGGAATTTTCATCGTCCCGTTCGATATGAAAAAAATTCGTGCTCATAGGAAAAAAACAATTTTTGGAAATGCGTACAGAAGACCAAATAAATATCATTTGTTAATATCGCCTGAGGCAGATACAATTTTCATCCGGAATAATGGCTTAGGGGGAAAATTTATCAGAGAAAACAGGTAGTGATAATAACCCGGCTGGTGCAGATATTCAATGTTCCTGCTGATCAATTTCAGTGCAGTCAACCTACATTACAAACTCATCTTCAATCCAAAATACCAAACTCTACCCTCACCCAAAACCCCTTCAATCTTCTAAATTCTGCTAATTCTATAATTCTGTAAATTCTGATTCAGACATTATTTTTTCATTTTAGTCGGGTACGCCGGCCTTACAGGCTCTTCAACAGGATTCTTGGCTAACTCCTTCAGGGCAACTTCTATGGCCTTCTCCAGTTGCAGGTCCTTTCCTGCTATCACATCTGCCGGCCATTGTTCCACCTCAATATCAGGCGCTACACCAACATTCTCCACCACAAATCCATCCTTGGTCCAGATGGCAAGATTTGGTGCGGTAACCGATCCACCGTCGATGAATTCAGGGAACCCCAGTATGCCTACAAGGCCTCCCCAGGTTCGTTTCCCGACGAGGGTGCCAACATTGAATTTTCTGAACATCCACGGAAGGAAATCACCGCCCGAACCTGCGGTTTCATCAATGATCATCACTTTGGGCCCCTGGATGGATGCACTCGGGGATTTGAGATCCGATCCATATCTCATGTTCCAGTTGGCCTGAAGCGGGCGTCGAAGAATATCAATATAATAATCAGCCAGGGAGCCGCCGCCATTGAACCGTTCATCAACGATCACGGCTTTTCTGTTTGCCTGCGGAAAGAAATATCTTTTAAAATATTCGTGTCCTGCCCCCGATGTATTGGGCACATAAACATAGGCAACCTGCCCATTGGTCGCCTCCGTTACTTTTTTAAGGTTCCCTTCAACCCAGTCGCGGTTCCTCAGCGAATATTCATTGCTTACAGGTACCACTTTCACGGTACGCGAACCTTTGTAATCAGGCTGATCACTGATGGTCAGTTCCACAATTTTGTCATTGGTATTCTCAAAGAAACTGAATAAGTTTTTATCGGCAGTTACATCATTTCCGTTGACGGCAAGGAGGTAGGTTCCCGGTTTGATGTTCAGACCGGGCTCGGTTAAAGGAGATCTGAGATCGGGGTTCCAGTTCAGTCCCCCGTAAATTTTAGTAATCTGATATCTGTTTCCTGAAATTGCATAATCCGCTCCGAGTAATCCGACTCCGACACTTTTGGGATTGTACAGGCGGTCCCCTCCCCCTTGTATGCGGTGATGGCCAACTCCCAATTCACTGCACATCCATTGAATAATCCTGTTAAGGTCGCTTCTGCAGGCAAGGTCCGGAAGAAACTTCGCATATTTTACTTTCATGGCAGGCCAGTCGACCCCATGCATGCCGGGATCATAAAAATAGTCGCGGTTGACCCTCCATGCCTCATCAAAAATCTCAGGCCATTCTGCCAGGGGATCTATTTTAACTGAAAGCGCTGAAGTATTCAAAATCCCCTTGCCCGCTTCAGGCTTTTTCCCGGTTCCCGTAATGCCATAAACCGGTCCTTTTACATAGAACATCTTTTTACGGTCTGCAGAGATGCCATAACCATTGAGTTCCATCACTTCGCTGTCTTTACGCTCTTTCAGGTCATACTTGTGAAGCATGGGTGAGGCCGTAGGGCCTGAAGTCCTGGCAATGTAAAAGATCTCACCGGTTGCCCCTACGTTAAGTTCATAATAGTCACCAGCCCTGACCGGCAGGTTGATGGTGCGCTCCGTTATGCCATCCGTATCAATCTTCAGCAGCTTTGGTTTTTCTGCTACTGCTTTCGTGGATTTGACATCCTTCACGTTTTTATCAGCCTGTTTGACAGAGTCTTTAGCCTCTTTTTTTCCAGTCTCTTCATCACTTTCTTTGGTGAAAGGTGAAACAATATCTTTTCGCAGTGTTGCAAGCCAGATCGAATTGGTCATCTTCATATCCTGGTTCGAAAGGTCGAACCAGTTCACCACAGGACCCGCGTCTGTTGAAGCAAAGAAATAGATATTCTCCCCGTTGGGATCAAACACCGGATCCGATGCATCACACATGCCATCCGTAACCGGGAATGATTTTTGCTGGTCGAGAGAGTAGAGGAAGACAACCTTGAAATAGGTTTTGGCCATTTTAGTATAAAGAATCCACCTGGAATCTGACGACCAGTCGCCGAACATTTGCCTGAATTGTCCGGGGGCGTAAAGTTCGTCTGAATCGACCTTTTTCACGGCGCCTGATTCGGTATCGAGAATGTAAAGGGTCCTGCCATTGTCGGTGAAAGAGATTTTTTTACTGTCGGGCGACCATTTGGTATAGGCATAGAAGCCCGTACCCGGAAGGCTGTAAAATTTCAATTCACCCTTCCCATCCTGCGATTGAATTTGCAACATGTACTCACCTGACGCATCCGAAAACCACGCTATAGACTTCCCGTCCGGAGACCAGGAAGGATATTTTTCATGTGCCCCGGTTGAGTTGGTAAGATTCCTTGGATCCCCCTTTTCGGCCGGAAGAGTAATGATGTCGCCCCTGTAATCCATGGCTACCCTGGAACCGGATGGGGAGATATCCATCCAGCGTATGTAATTATTCCCCTGGGCATACCTCGGGCGGAGTTCAAGCAGGTCGGCGGCAATACCTACGGTTAATTTTTGCTCTGAATTGGATGCTGTGTCAAAAGTGTGCAGGTATCCTTCCTGCTCGAAAACGATCTTCCCGTTTCCCGCAGAAGCTTTTAATATTGGAAAATCACGGAAGGTGGTCAATTGCTTTACCTCCTTGGTGGACTGGTCGAAGGAAAACAGATTAAACTCCCCGTTCCTGTCGCTTGTAAAATAGATCTTTCCGGAAACCCACATTGGATCCGCATCGTTACAGCCTCCCTGCGGTTGGGGGATGGCGGTCACGGAATGGTCGGCAAAAGAGTAAACCCAGATTCTTGATATCGTTCCTCCCCTGTAATGTTTCCACTGCTGATATACCGGTACCAACGGAGTATAGGCCAGGTATCTCCCATCGGGCGAGTAAGAGGCAAACCATCCATTCGGAATATCCAGTTTTTCAGGAAATCCGCCTGCCAGACTGACTGTGAAAAACTGAAAGTATCTGCCCGAAAAAGTTGACCGCTGCGAGGCAAACAGAACACTTTTCCCATCAGGGGTGAATCCCCTTACCAGATCATTTCCGGGATGCCAGGTAAGCCTTTTGGGTATTCCACCTTCGGCAGGAATAACATATACATCGGTATTGCCATCGTACTGGGCGCTAAAAGC
The DNA here is from genome assembly GCA_964358545.1 of uncultured Tangfeifania sp. Taxonomy (GTDB): domain Bacteria; phylum Bacteroidota; class Bacteroidia; order Bacteroidales; family Prolixibacteraceae; genus CAINVV01. The sequence goes on from CAYHQN010000038.1 coordinate 33,478, forward strand.
GATTAATTTCCCGTCGGGCGAAAAGCATGGGTCCGATTCGATCCCTTCATCCACTGTCAGCCTTTTGGGATCGGAACCATCCAAATTGGCGATCCAAAGGTCCTCCGCATAAATGAAGGCGATATGATTTTGGCCGATAGCCGGTTGGGAAAGCATTCTGGTGTCTTTTGAATCGATCCCGAAGGACAATTCCGGGAGAAGAGAAACAAAAAAGATGATCGACAGGATGCGCATGCAATTCTTTTCCATTTTATATTCTTTGAGGTAAATAATTAAATATGAATAAATTCAAATAAGATGCCCTGTCCGGTTAAGTTCAGAGAACCTAAAAATAAATAAAAATGCAATAGCAAAACATGAATTATGCTGCCCATCAGTATTTGAAGGGAATCTCCGGCCAAACAGCTTAATTTAAATGGCTTTCGACCTGTGCTGGGGCGGAGTGTGTCCTGAAGTAAACGGACGAATTTAGTAATAAAGAGAGTTCTTTTA
>CAYHQN010000039.1:0-33917 GCA_964358545.1 uncultured Tangfeifania sp.
GCCATATAACAAAATAAACCGTCTCTTTTTTCAATTTGGTAAAGTAGAATTATATTGGTTTCCGGTTTCGGTGGTACCGGGGTTTATACTTTTCTAAGGATCAATGAGAGTTTCAAGGGAATTTATCAGAATTATATTTTCATCCGAATAGGTGTCATCAATTCTAAAATTTATAGAGGGTCCGAAGAACTTGACCATTTCATACATTCCGTGAAAGATGACGGCGGAAAATATGAGAAAATAGCCAATCAGTTCGGGTTCTATGGAAAAAGTATGTGGACGATCGGAACCGATCCCGTCAGTGAGGTTTACACGATTGTCAAAAAATTGACGCGATTGCTTCCCAATTCCACATTTTTCGGTGGGCAACTGGTGTTTTCAAAGACATTTTTCCTGTCACAACTGCTTCACAACCATACCATCTTCTCTATCCAGAAAAGGTTCTTTAAATTTGGGATACCGATTGTGATATTCCCTATCAAGATCGAGTGACACAAGTTGGGAGGGATCATTTAAACAACTATTGTCAAACAGTCATCTCATTCATTACCATGAAAAATTCAATTAGAACAAGGTTCACTTTGGGGATGATCTTCTTCTTTACAATTATCGCCGGCATCTCAATTTTATCGGCTTATCAACTCAACAGCCTTTCCAAAAAGACAGATGCCATACTAAAAGACAACAACTTCTCTATTATCATGGCAAGAGATATGGCCGAGGGTCTGACGATTTTAAATCAGGAGATCATCCGCTATTCTTTTAATAATATATATCCTGACGCTACTATTATTGCAAATACCAAAGCTAAATTTGAGAAATCGATTCAGCTCGAAAAAAACAACATTACCGAAGCGGGTGAAGATAAACTTGCTTCCGAAATTGAAATCGGGTTTAAAGAGTATCTGAAAAACATTAACACATTGATTAATGGATCGATACCTGCAGAAAATCTCAACTTTATGCTGACACAATTCCACTCCTTGTACCAACAAACCATGCTTCTTTCGCAAATGAACGAGCAGGCTATCGTTCGAAAGTCCGATGATGCCAAAAATTCAGCAAGAAAAGGATTGACTGATGTAACAATCCTTGGAACTATTTGTTTCATCATTACGCTGAGCTTCACTTTTAACTTTGCTTCTTACTTCAACGAACGATTTACAAAATTGTACAATGGTATCAAGGAGATCGGGGCAAAAAACTACGACCAGAGATTGTATTTCGAAGGAGAAGATGAATTTTATGATATTTCGTTGGTTTTTAATGAAATGGCCCAAAATCTCAATGAAAACACCAAGAGTTCCAAAGTAAACTTTCAGGAAGAGTTTGAGCGCGAAATAAGTTTAAACCAGATTCAGGAACTTAAAAGAATTTTGGAACAAATGCAGGGGGTTGAAGAGCGGGCAGTTGATTTAATTGCTAAATTGGAAAATAAAGAAAATAAAAATGGACTTACCTGATCATCGTCCGGATCCTGATGAACTTTTAGCCTCAATCATTCAGGAAGAGGAGAAAAGTAAACGCGGCAAGTTGAAGATTTTCTTCGGCATGTGTGCCGGAGCGGGTAAAACATATACCATGCTGCAGGCAGCCAAAGTTGAAAAAGCCAAGGGTTGTGACATCATCATTGGGTTTGTGGAGACACACAATCGAAAAGAAACTGCCAGTCTTGTCGAAGGATTTGAACTGATTCAAAGGAAAAAATACGAATACAAATCGACCCATGTTCAGGAGATGGATCTGGATGCCATCATTGCCCGAAAACCACAGATAGTTCTTGTAGATGAACTGGCCCACACCAATGCGCCGGACAGTCGCCATACCAAACGTTACCAGGATGTGCTGGAAATTCTCGAAAACGGAATCAACGTTTACACTACTGTGAATGTTCAGCATCTGGAAAGCCGCTCCGAAACTGTTGCACAAATTACAGGAATAACCGTTCGTGAAACCCTGCCTGATGAGATTTTTGAAAATGCAGATGAAGTAGAACTGGTCGATCTGAGTCCGGATGAGTTGCTTTAGAGATTATCCGAAGGAAAAGTATATACTCCCGAACGATCTCGCGAAGCCATCCTGAATTTCTTCCGGAAGGGAAATATTACGGCACTTCGCGAAATGGCCCTGCGAATTGTTGCCGACAGGGTTGACAAACAACTGCATGACTACATGCATGAAAAGCGCATCAGGGGTCCCTGGAAATCAGGATCACACCTGCTGGTCGCCATCGATTACAGTGTGCAGTCTACCAGGCTCTTGCGCTGGGCAAAAAACCTGGCCTACTCAATGGGAGCCAACATTCAGGGTATTTATGTAGAAACTTCACATCAACTTACAGCCAAAGAGAACGACCAGCTCAACAAAAACATCAATCTTGCAAAGCAATTGGGCATTAAAGTCCGGATTGTCACCAACTATGATGTGGTTAGCGCCATTGTCGACTTTGCTCAAAAAGAAAATGCAACCCATATTATTGTTGGGAAACCGCGGGTCCGTAACCTGTTTTCGATGTTGCGGCTCGGTAATTTCGTAAACCGTCTGATCAGGTACAGTGGCAACATCGATGTTTACATTCTCGGCGCTGACAGTCAGGCAAAAGGCCGGTACAGAGAAAAGGTTTTTGTCCCTTCCTTTACTTCAAATGTGAGGGAATATCTGACAGTCATTCTCCTTGTTATCCTTACATCCATTATCTGTTATCTGGCCAAAGATTTTATTGGATACCAGATTGTATCTTTCGGACTACTCTTTCTGGTCTCCATTCTTGCTATTTTCTTCGGATCCGGACCAATTTTACTGGCAGCAGGATTAAGTGCCCTTATTTGGGATTATTTTTTTATTCCGCCCCAGTTTACCCTGCACATAGACAGACCCGAGGATCTGTTGATGCTGATCATGTTTTTCATCATCGCATTACTGAATGGGATTCTCACTTCACGGGTGCGGCGACAGGAACAGAAAATCAGGATACGGGAAGAACGAACGCAAGCACTTTATCAACTCACCAAAGAGCTGAATACCGCGTCTGGGATAGATGAAGTATCCAAAATTGCAACCAAATATGTTCAGAAATATTTCAACCTTGATTCGGCAATCATCCTTAAAACGGATCTCAACCAACTGGACAACCTAGTTCAGGAAGGAACAAATATCCAGTTGTCGGAAAACGATTTCAGTGTTGCAAACTGGGTTTTTAAAAATTCAGCCGTGGCCGGGAAATACACGGATACACTGCCATCCGGAAACTTCACTTTTTTCCCTTTGACCGGGAATAGCGGGAATATAGGAGTTATTGTGGTTGAGCTACACCACATTTTCACGCAAGGGGAAGAACAATTCAGGGATGCATTTCTCTCTCAGATATCCGGTAAATACGAACGTGAATTTTTACGCAATGCGGCTAAAAATAACTATATACTGAGTGAATCTGAGAAGTTGTACAAAACACTCTTTAATTCCATTTCTCATGAGTTAAGGATACCTGTTGCTACTATTCTGGGTGCTTCGGATACTCTTTTGTCACAAAATTATCCGGAAGAGACCAGACAAAAACTCTATACGGAAATCAGTATTGCCTCAGTCCGGCTCAACCGTCTGATTGAAAATCTGCTGAATATGTCAAGACTCGAATCAGGACACATAACGCCAAAGCCTGATTGGTGCGATGTCCATGATCTGGCCAATGAAGTCGCCGAGACCCTTCAGGTGGAACTAAAGCCATTTAAGCTCTCCACCATCATTCCTGCCGACATGCCCCTGGTAATGACAGATTTCGGGTTGGTTGAACAGGTGATGCACAATCTGATCCTAAATGCCACTCAATATGCTCCAGCGGGTAGCCGAATCAGGTTGAAAATATTTTATGACAACGGTTTTCTGAATATACAGGTAATGGATCGGGGTCCGGGTTTTAGTCCTTCGGAATTAAATTTTGTTTTCGATAAGTTTTATCGGGGTAAAGATTCAAAAGCCGGTGGAACAGGTTTGGGCCTTTCAATTGTCAAAGGCTTTGTCGTTGCTCTGGAAGGAACAATTACTGCAGAAAACAGGGAAAATGGAGGTGCAAAATTTATCATAAAAATTCCTGTAAAAATTGCAGATTTGAACAATCAAAAAAAAACTGAAGCATCATGACCAATTCCGATACAATACTGATCATCGATGATGAAGTACAGATTCGCCGGTTGCTTGAGATCACGCTATCTGCCAATGGCTATAAGATCTCTGAAGCTTCGACAGGAAAAGAGGGGCTGGTGCATGCCGCCACCACCCACCCTGTACTCATTATCCTCGACCTGGGCTTACCTGATGCAGATGGAATTGAGATCCTCAAAAAACTCAGGGAGTGGTATTTGAAGCCAATCCTGATACTTTCCGTTCGCAATTCAGAGGATGATATCGTTAAGGCCTTGGATAACGGCGCCAACGATTACCTCACCAAACCGTTCCGAACTGGAGAACTATTGGCTCGTATCAGGGTCGCCATCAGGCAAAGTCTTGGTGCATCAGATGACCCCTGCTTAACTTTTGGTTCACTGATGATAGATTTGGCAAGCCATGTAGTGAAAAAAAACAATGAAATTGTTAAACTGACTTCAACTGAATTTTCCCTGCTGGCCTTGCTTGCGAAAAATGAAGGCAGGGTTTTGACGCATCATTTTATTTTAAAAGAGGTGTGGGGAATGGGATATATGGAACAAACCCAATATTTAAGGGTCTTCATGGCTCAATTAAGAAAAAAAATTGAAGATAATCCTGCAAAACCAAGGTTGCTCAATACGGAGTCAGGGATTGGATATCGGTTTAGGGCATAGCAGCCATCGGTATAGTCATTGAGTCCCCTCGACCCAACCAGTACTGTAATTTTTTTGCAAAACTCAAATTTGTAATTATTACTTTTTTGATGTACTTTAGTCTCATCAGACCTTTCTCATGAAGCATCTCCTTAGAAATCTATTTCAGTTTTATTACCAGGGTTTTAAAAGCATGACCATTGGTAGAAAACTGTGGGCAATTATCCTTATCAAGTTAATCATCCTGTTTTTGGTGCTGAGATTGTTCTTCTTTCCAAATTATTTAAAGTCTAACTTTAGTACAGACGAACAACGCAGCAACCATGTAATTGAGCAACTCACCAAATAAAAATATATGGAAAATATTGATTTTTCTCTTGTTGACTGGTCGCGGGCACAGTTCGCACTTACGGCCATGTATCACTGGATATTTGTGCCATTAACCCTTGGCCTTTCGTTTATCATCGCTTTCATGGAAACTTTGTATGTGCGTACAGGTAACCCGGAATGGAAACGGATCACCAAATTCTGGATGGCACTTTTCGGAATAAATTTTGCAATAGGAATTGCGACCGGGATTATTCTCGAATTTGAATTTGGCACCAACTGGTCTAACTATTCGTGGTTCGTAGGCGACATTTTCGGCGCCCCGCTCGCGATCGAAGGAATCATGGCTTTTTTTCTGGAAAGCACCTTTATTGCAGTCATGTTTTTTGGCTGGAACAAAGTGAGTAAAAAATTCCACCTGCTGTCAACCTGGTTGGTGGCATTTGGGTCAAATTTATCAGCATTATGGATTCTGGTTGCCAATGGTTGGATGCAATATCCGGCAGGGATGAAATTTAATCCGGACACGGCACGCAATGAAATGGTGGATTTCTGGGAGGTACTATTCTCACCTGTGGCAATCAATAAGTTCTTACATACAATATCCTCGGGATATGTTCTTGCGTCAGTGTTTGTCATCGGTGTAAGCGCCTGGTTTTTATTAAAGAACAGAGAACATCTTTTTGCCAAAAGAAGCATCGTGGTAGCATCTGTTTTCGGATTACTGACCACCGCTTTTGTCGTTTTAACCGGAGATGGATCTGCGCGAAATATGGCAAAATACCAACCCATGAAATTTGCTGCCATGGAGAATTTGTATGTTGGCAAACAGAACGCTCCGCTTGTTGCCATAGGAATCCTGAAAGAGGACAAGAAAGAGTCATCCCATAAAAAGCAGGATTTCAGGTTTATGATAGAAATACCAAATATGCTTTCATACATGGCATTTCTGGATGCCAATGCCTATGTTCCCGGAATAAAGGATATTGTTTACGGAAATCCTGAACAAAACATTCCTTCTTATCAGGAGAGAACCGTAAAAGGCAGGACTGCTATTCTTTCGCTGGCAGCCTACAAGAATGCCAAAAAGGCTGGGAATGATAGTCTGGCCAAGGCATCATTGGCCCTTTTCGAAAAAAATTATCCCGATTTTGGGTATGGATATTATTACAGTCGGAATGTTCAGGAACTGATACCAAGTGTTCCGCTAACCTTCTATTCTTTCCGAATAATGGTCTTTTTAGGGGTGCATTTCGGTCTTCTTTTTCTGGTGATCCTATGGTTAACACTAAATGACAGAATAGCCAGGAAACGATTTATCCTTTATACAGCTCTTTGGTCGATCCCATTGGCTTATATCGCTTCCGAACTGGGTTGGATAGTAGCAGAAGCAGGCCGGCAGCCATGGGTTATCCAAAATATATTACCCACCATTGCCGCGGTCTCACAGTTAAAATCCTTTTCAGTCCAGATCACCTTTTGGATGTTCTTTATCCTTTTCACCGGTTTATTGATCGCTGAAATCAGAATAATGACTACACAGATAAAAAAAGGTCCGGAAGAAGTCAGGACTTTTAATAATTCAACAATACCAGAAACAAAATCTTAAAACATTAAAATTATGATTGAATTATTTACACATATAGCTTTACAGCAATACTGGTGGATGATCGTCTCACTTCTGGGCGCAATCCTTGTTTTTCTGATGTTTGTTCAGGGAGGTCAAACATTGATTTACACCATCGGTAAAACGGATGAAGAGCGCACATTGTTGGTTAACCTTTTGGGGCGCAAGTGGGAGTTTACATTTACAACCCTTGTCACTTTTGGCGGCGCTTTTTTTGCCTCTTTTCCGCTATTCTACTCAACCAGCTTTGGCGGAGCCTATTGGGTTTGGATCCTGATATTGTTTGCCTTTATTGTACAGGCCGTATCGTATGAATATCGTAGCAAAGCAGGCAACCTTTTGGGCAAAAGAACCTACGAAACCTTTATGCTGCTCAATGGAATTCTTGCTCCGGTTTTGATCGGAACAACTGTTGCCACCTTTTTCACCGGTTCACAATTCTCTGTTAATTTAATGAACATCACCAGACTTACAGGTGAAAAAATGCCCATCATTTCAGAATGGACCGGCCCGGCACATGGTCTCGAAGCTGCGTTCAATCTGCACAATCTTTTGCTTGGACTAACGGTATTGTTTTTATCCAGGGTACTCGCACTACTCTATTTTATGAACAGGATCAATCATGCTGTCATGATGGAACGCATCAAAAAACAACTGATCATCAATGCCCTGCCATTCGTTGTCTTCTTCCTTTCATTCGTGATCTGGACATTGTTGTCCCCGGGATTTGCTGTCAATCCGGGTACCGGAGAAGTGTCTATGGAGTCGTACAAGTACCTGCACAACATGATTCAGATGCCTTTCGTTTCGATACTTTTTTTGATTGGAGTCGCGCTCGTTTTACTCGGGATTGTCAGACCGATTGCCTACTTCGAAAAATGTAGTACCAAAGGTATATGGGGCGCCGGTATTGGCACAATACTGACTGTTTTTGCGTTATTTTTGCTGGCCGGTTTCAACAATACGGCCTATTATCCATCTACCTACGACCTACAGAGTTCACTGACAATCGGAAACAGTTCATCCAGCTATTACTCACTGACCGTTATGAGTTATGTATCCCTGTTGGTACCCTTTGTAATTGCCTATATCTGGATCGCCTGGCGTTCCATCGACAACAAGAAAATCGACATGGAAGAGCTAAAAAACGAAACACATGTTTATTAAATTGATCCAAAAAAAAACGCTTAAATTAGTACAATCATGGTAACTCAAATCATTTGGCTGCTAACCTGGCCGGTTCTCATCGCAATATCCTGGTATGCAATTATTCGTGCGCTAAAATATTTTGATCGGGAAAGCGGCCAAAAAGTATAATTTTGACTTCACTAATATTGAAGTATCTTTTGTGACCATTTTAGATAAAACCTGTCAATAATGATATTGGACAAAATAACCGGCAAATTTAGATACTTTAAAAAAACGAAGTATACGGAGCGGGAAAAACTACTGGGTCTCAGCTTTGTCGTAGGTTTGCTGAGCGGGTTTGCCGCCATCCTGCTCAAAAATATCATTCACATCTCCAGCAGTTTCTTAACCGAAAATTTTGACTCCCTGCAGGAAAATTACCACTACTTTCTCTATCCGGGTATCGGTATTCTTTTGACCTACATCTTCGTAAAGTTTGTAGTAAAAGACGACATCAGCCATGGCGTCACCAAGGTTTTGGAATCCATTTCAAGGAAGAAGGGATACCTGCGGGCACACAACATGTTTACCTCCATCATCTCCAGTACCATTACCATTGGATTCGGAGGATCAGTCGGGGCCGAAGCGCCTGTTGTGCTGACAGGCTCCGCCATTGGCTCTACCTTCGCCCGCACCTTCAATCTGAACTACCGCACCATGACAGTTCTGATCGGCTGTGGGGCCGCCGGGGCCATTTCCGGTATCTTCAAAGCGCCCCTCGCAGGTATGCTTTTTGCCATCGAAGTGCTGATGCTTGACCTGACCATGGCATCCCTGTTGCCGCTGATGATTTCTGCAGCAACTGCAGCATCACTGGCCTATTTCCTCATGGGATCGGGATATGAATTGAACTTCCAGATTGACCATGCCTTCAAAGTCACCAACATTCATTGGTACATTTTGCTGGGTATCTTTTGCGGATTGTTCTCGGTGCTGTTCTCAAGAGGAAACCTGTTAATAGAGAGCAGCTTAAAGAAGATCAGGAGTCCATTACTTCGGATAGTAATCGGCGGTTTGGCTTTGGGAGGTATGATCTTCCTTTTCCCTTCCCTCTGGGGGGAGGGATACAACACCATCAACCAGATAGTCAATGACCTTGGGCATCATATCGTGAACAATTCCCTCTTTTTTAACTTCCGGGATGATAAACTTGCGTTGATTGTCCTCGTTATTGTCATTATGCTGGTAAAAATTGCCGCGACAGCCACTACCAACGGAGCGGGAGGAAGCGGTGGTATTTTCGCCCCTACCCTCTTTTTAGGCAGCCTTGCCGGCTTTTTGGTATCACTGATTTTGAATTACAACGGAGAGGTGGTTCCGGCAAAAAATTTCGCAATGGCTGGAATGGCCGGCATGATGGCTGCGGTGATGCACGCACCAATGACCGCCATCTTCCTGATCGCCGAGATATCAGGGGGATTTGGCTTGCTGGTCCCTTTGATGATCACCTCAGCCGTTGCCTTCCTCACCGCCCTGCCCATCGAACCACACTCAATATATCACAAACGTCTGGCCATGAAAGGGGATTTGATCACACACAACAAGGACAAGGCCGTTTTGACACTTCTCAGACTACACAATGTGGTGGAAAGGGATCTGCTCACCGTCAAACCCGAGACAACCCTTGGGGAACTTGTCAAAATCATCGCGAAATCCAAACGCAACATCTTCCCGGTAGTGGATGATCAAAACAATTTTAAAGGAATCGTACTGCTAGATGATGTCAGGGAAATCATGTTCGAAAAGGAGCTCTATGCCTCCAAAAAGGTATCGGAACTGATGGTTTTGTCGCCCGATATTATCTCTCACGACGAAAAGATGGAGATGGTCATGAAAAAATTCAACGACAGTGGCGCCTGGAACCTTCCCGTTGTCCACAATGGCAAATATGTCGGTTTCATCTCCAAATCGAGAATATTCAATGCCTACCGGGATATGCTGGTCAATTTCTCAGAGGAGTAAATTAATGTGAAAATTGGAAAATATGGAAATGTGAAAATTGGAAAATGTGGAAATGTGAAAATGAAGAACGGTCTAATCTTGATTTCCGTTGACTCCAATCTTATTTCTCATGTCTTATGCCTCATCTCTCTTCGGTAATTTCCACATTTTCACATTTCCACATTTTCACATTTCCACATTAGTTCTGAAAGTTGTACTTTTGCGACTTAAATCATAAATCCACTCCATGAGAAAAGATACTGCGATATTTGACATCATCGCCAAAGAAAATGCCCGCCAGCTTCACGGGATTGAGCTAATTGCCTCCGAAAATTTTGTTTCCCAAGAGGTTATGGATGCCATGGGCTCCTGCCTGACCAACAAATATGCCGAAGGATATCCGGGACACCGTTACTATGGCGGATGTCAATTTGTCGACGAAGCAGAACAACTGGCCATCGACCGGCTCAAAAAGCTCTTCAATGCCGAATATGCAAATGTTCAACCTCACTCGGGCGCACAGGCCAACATGGCTGTCCTGATGACAGTGCTGAAACCAGGAGATACTTTTATGGGATTGGATCTTTCTCATGGTGGTCACCTGTCGCATGGATCGCCTGTTAACTCCTCCGGATTGCTGTATCATCCTGTTTCATATGGCGTTAAAGAGGAGAACGGACTGGTAGATTACGACATGATGGAAAAGGTAGCGCTGGCAGAAAAACCAAAACTTATCATTGCCGGAGCTTCCGCCTATTCAAGAGAGTGGGATTACGCCCGTATCCGGACTCTTGCAGACAAGATTGGCGCCATCTTCATGGTAGATATGGCACATCCTGCAGGTCTTATTGCAGCCGGTTTACTGGAAAATCCGCTCAAACACGCACACATTGTCACCTCCACCACACATAAAACTTTGCGCGGTCCGCGCGGTGGAATCATCCTTTTGGGCAAAGATTTTGAAAACCCATGGGGCCTGGCCACAAAAAAAGGAGAGATCAAGATGATGGGCAGTCTGCTCGATTCAGCCATCTTCCCGGGGATTCAGGGTGGTCCGCTGGAGCACGTCATTGCCGCAAAAGCGGTCTCTTTTGGCGAAGCATTGCTTCCTGAATACAAGCTCTACCAGCAACAGGTACAGAAAAATGCCAAAGTGATGGCCCAGGCCTTTATGGACAAAGGATACAAGGTAATTTCAGGAGGGACCGACAACCACTCCATGCTGATCGACCTGCGTACCAAATTTCCGGATCTGACCGGTAAAAAAGCAGAAAACGCGCTTGTTCTCGCCGACATTACGATCAACAAAAACATGGTTCCTTTCGATAGCCGCTCACCTTTCCTGACTTCAGGTTTGCGCGTTGGTACACCGGCCATCTCCACCAGAGGTTTGAAAGAAGCCCAGATGGGATTAATCGTTGAGATGATCGACAGGGTCCTTTTGGATGCCGACAGCGAACAGAATATTCTGACTGTACGTGCCGAAGTCAATAAGATGATGGCGAATTATCCGATTTTCGCCTGGTAGGCTAAACATTTCAAACATTTCAAACATTTCAAACCCTTCAAACTTTTTCAAACAATTCCCAAATCTTTGGCAGAAATACCAAACATGCCACGGCTACGGCTGTAATGGCACAAACAAGTACCGCAGCTGCGGCCATGTCTTTCACCTTTTTGATAGTTTCGTGCTTTTGAGGTGATACAAAGTCAGCCAGGTTTTCGATGGCAGAGTTGAAGAGTTCGGCTATAAATACAGCCCCAATAACAAGAGCAATGGGAATCCACTCGCTGAACGAAATTTTTAATAACAAGCCAAGGAAGATGGCCACAAGAGCAGCAACGACATGTATCCTTGCATTGTGCTCCTCTCTGATCAGTCTCTTTAACCCATCGAAAGCGTAACCAAAACTCCTGAGTCGCTTCCTGATAGAAAATTTCTCATCCTTCATCTTCAATATTTTACCTATTTTGCGGAAACCAATTTCACTTTTCATCTTCCCCACTTCTCCTCATCCTAGTCGTCCTAGTCATCCTAGCCATCCTAGTCATCCCCTAACTCTCACCCGATTACAACCCTCGAAAATGGCACTGCATCAAGAGAGGCAAATTCTCCTTTCAGGTACTTGTAATAACCGGTGATGGCAATCATGGCCGCATTGTCGGTCGTAAACTTAAAAGGAGGGATGTACATCTGCCAGCCGTTTTTCTGAGCAGCCTCTTGCAAGGCTTTTCTCAATCCTGAATTGGCCGAAACACCTCCGGCGACAGCAATCTCCCTGATCCCGGTTTGCTCCGCAGCAAGTTTTAATTTGGACAACAAAATCTCTACAATGGTGTACTGTAGCGATGCACAAAGATCCGCCTTGTGCATATCAATAAAATGCTGATTTTTAGCAATTTCGTCCCTCAAGAGATACAAAAATGAGGTTTTCAGTCCGCTGAAACTGTAATCCAGTCCGGCTATCCGTGGTTTGGCAAAAATAAATGCCTTCGGATCGCCCTCTTTGGCCAGTTTATCGATCAAAGGTCCACCTGGATAGGGCAAACCCATCACCTTTGCACATTTGTCGAATGCCTCACCGGCGGCATCGTCAATGGTTTGGCCAATCACCTCCATCTCAAGATAATTATGAACTACGATGATTTGTGAGTTTCCACCCGAAACCAGCAGGCACAAAAAAGGGAAGCCAGGCCCACTGTGACCTTCTTCACTTTCGTGGATGAAATGGGCCAGCACATGGCCCTGAAGATGGTTCACCTCAATCAGCGGAATATTCCTTGCCAGCGCGAAGGCTTTGGCAAAAGAGGTTCCTACCAGTAACGAGCCAAGCAATCCCGGCCCGCGGGTAAATGCAACAGCACTGATTTCATCCAAAGTGATCCCTGCTTTTTTTACAGCCAGATCCACCACCGGTATAATATTTTGCTGATGGGCCCGGGAAGCCAACTCCGGCACAACCCCTCCATATGCCTTGTGCACAGCCTGTCCTGCAACTTCATTGCTCAGCATCAACTGGTTTCGGATCACAGCCGCGGATGTGTCATCACAAGAGGATTCTATTCCCAAAATAACGATGTCTCTGTTTTGGCCCATTTTTTTCTCCTTGTCAGTTTCCACTTTCCATTTACAACTTTCCACTGAACATACTCCGCAAATGGTTGTTATTGCCCTAAGAATCGCTTCACCGGATCACTTAAGGTGTCGTTCCGACTCGTAAAAAATATTAATTTTAGCGATTGAAAGCAAGGATCAGATAAATCCTGACCCAATCTTCAAAGGATGCAGGAAAGAATTATTGACCTTGAAAAAATTAATATTCAACCCACGTGACAGAAGAGCAAATACACACTCCATCTGTGTCCAAAGGTATCAAAAAAAAGGTTAGGGCCTTTGTTGTCATAGCCATTTTGCTGGTAGCTTTGCCTGAGCTTCTTTATGTGGCATTTCGCAGTAAAACCGTTCAGACTGTTGCTGTCAGGTGGTTGATGGAACAGGTTGGACAAACTTTTAATACAAGAATTAAAGTAGGGGGTATAGATATCTCCTTCTTTGACCATGTCACTCTTGAAAAAATTGTAATTGAAGATCAATCCAGGGATACATTGGTATACATTGATCAGCTAAAGCTTGAGATCGATAGCATAAGATATGGAAGTCGTCGAGTACACCTGAACAACATCATTGTTCAACAACCGCGGATCCGTCTGTTTCAGGACACCACAGGCACTAACTTCCAATTTATTCTGGATTCACTTAAAGCTTCTCCTCCTACCCAAAACGATTCACCCTGGGATGTAACTTTTAACAACCTGTTTGTCAGGGATGGAGAGATACGGTTCAAAAAGCCCTATGCGGATACCATTTCTCACGAGGGAATTAATTTGAATGATCTGGCAATTCAAAAGTTAAATTTCTCTCTCGTCCATGTCAAAAGGGGGCCATCATCTATCGCCATGCTTCTTGATAATGCTTCCTTCGTCGAAAAATCAGGCTTTTCGATGCACAACATGACTTTCGAGGCGCAACTTGATTCATCCGGATTACACATGAATAAATTCGCCCTGATTACCGCCCATTCAAATATCTTTTCGGATTCCATGAAGGTCACGCACCGAAAGAGCGTATTGCTGGATAAACTTTCCACCATAAAAAAAACAGAAGATCTGCCTTTGGCCTCCCAGTACGATTACGATGGCAATCTTTCCGAATCCATTATTTCAGCAGCCGATCTCGCCTTTTTCATGCCCGAAATCTGGGGAATGAACGAGCAGGTCATCTTCTCGGGAGCTGTCAAAGGAACCATTGACAACCTCAAGTTTAAAAAACTTAACTTCCGTATGGGTCATAAAACCTCCTTCAATGCAGATCTGGAACTCAAAGGATTACCCGACTGGCAAAACACCTACATCTTCCTGAAATTCTACAACAACACCTTTAATTTCAATGACCTTTCCATGATCAGGCTACCTGATGCTGCAGCCTGGCGCTACCCCAAAATCCCGCAAACAATGCTGGATGACGTAGACCTGACCTACCGGGGAACCTTCAGCGGTTTTCCTTCAGATTTTGTTGCCTATGGAAATTTAAACGGAGATCTTGGATCCTTGTCGACGGATATTGCCATTGCACCCAGCCTGTCGGGCGCTATCTCCTTCAAAGGAAAGCTGGACGCCAAATCGTTCAAAATAGGGAAATTTCTGGGCTTTGATCCTTTGGGCGAAGTAACGCTTCATACAGAAGTGGTTGTCAACAAAAAAGGTTCCAGGTTCAATGCGACTGTCAAGGGGAATATCGACAGCGTGTATTACTACAACAACCGGATCGATTCAATTTACCTGAACGGAACGGCAAGCAACAAGAGTTACGATGGTCAAATTACGGTCAACGACGATAAACTGCGGTTGAAATTCTCTGGGAAAGCCGATCTCGGAAGTAAAATACCCGTTTTCGACTTTTCCTCAACCGTCAAAACTGCCAACTTGTATGTGCTTGGTATTGATCAGCTTCACAAAGATGCCAACTGCTCCTTTGAAATGGATGCCAACTTTACCGGTAAAAACATCGACGAGTTAAATGGCTCCATAGACCTTCACAAAATGAAACTATCGCGGGAAGGCAAAATATTTGACGTTAAGGCGCTAAACCTTAGTACTACCAACTCGCCGGACCGGAATACAATTACCATGAGATCAGATATTGCAGATGTAGATATTTCAGGTAAATACCGTCTTTTGGAGATGGGACTAACCATCACGGACTATCTGCAGTACTATCTTCCTTCCGCGGATCTTCCTTTTAGCAAAGAGGGAGTGCCCGGAAGCAATGTATTCAGTTTTGATGTCAACATCAAAAAACCGGAACTGATTACCTACTTTTTCCTGCCCGACATGGTTCCCAACTCACCTGTCTACATGAAGGGAGAGATCAATTCAACCAACAAGAGCCTGAATTTCGATTGCAAGGCAGAGGATCTGTCCTACCGCTCCTACCACACCAAAGGGCTCAGTTTTTCATCCCGCAACGACGGGAATCGCTGGTTGCTTAAACTGGGAATGAATGAGGCTTCACTGGGGAGAAACTACCGTCTGGAGAATGTCTCTTTAGACAATGCCCTGTACAATGATACTTTGCAGACCTCCTTTGGATGGGGAAAGAAAAACGACCATACCTACAGCGGTAAAATTGACATGGAAGGACTCTTCTCCAAAAACAGTGAAGGACTCAGAATGGCTGATTTTACAATCAAGCCCTCTAATATTCTGGTGTCCGACACATTGTGGCAATTCGAAAGCAGTAAAATCCATTTTGATTCAACAAGAATCGATGTCAGCAACTTTAATCTGCACCACAAAGATGAGTTCTTTCGTATAAACGGAAAATTAACTGACAATCAGACTGATAAAATGAATATTGAAGCACAAAACATCAATCTTGGATTTTTCGACCTGGTCTCCAAACAGAAGATAGGCATTGAAGGATCCCTGGACGGAACGACCGAAATAGCCGACATCAACAACTCCTTTTTTCTCAACAGCAACCTGGCTATCCGGAATTTCCATTTCGATAAAAACCATTTTGGCGACGTTGAATTTGACAATATTTGGAATGAGGGAGAAAAGCGGTTGTATTCCTCCATCAAGTTGAATAAAAATGACACCACCTCCCTTCTCATCAAAGGATTTTACACTCCCTTGTCAGATTCACTAAATTACAAGGCCCAGTTGACCAATTTCTCTGTAGAGACCATTTTCCCGTTTCTCCAAAGCTTCTCAAATGGTGTAAGCGGAAAGGCAGACGGTTCGGTGGCCATTACTGGCACCTTTGCAAACCCATGTTTCATTGGGAAAGTTGATGTGAAGAATGCCAGGATTGGAATTGATTACACCAAAGTAGCCTATACTTTCACTCACCCCGTTGAATTTTCACACGATTCAATCGTTTTCAGAAAGATAACCCTGAGAGACAATGAAAAAAATACGGCACTTTTGGATGGATACATTACCCACCAGATGTTTGGTAACCTGAAGTACCATATCGGGGTGAAAGCCAGAAAAATTGAGGCTTTGAAAACTACGATGGCCGATAATTCAATCTTTTACGGTGAGGCTCATTGTAGCGGGGATGTTCTGATTACAGGGGCCGGGGAACAGATAAAACTGGATATGGATGTCAGGACGGAAGATGGCACCAGCATTGTTATTCCGTTGGAGACACCAGCATCAGCATCGGAAAATAGTTTCATCCGTTTTGTTGATAAGAATAAGAAGGTATCCGACAGAACAGACCTTCCCGAACAGCCAGAAAACGGCTTTTTTGAGATGAACCTCAACATCGCTGCAACACCTGCAGCCAAAATTCAGATTCTATTCAACTCTACCCTGGGTGATGTAATTTCAGGTCAGGGTTCAGGCAACCTGAGGATGGTTTATGACAAGCAGGGTGACTTTACCATGTTTGGAAACTATACCATCGACAAAGGAGATTACCTATTCACATTGCAAAACGTCATCGGTAAAAAATTTAAACTGGAAGAAGGAGGTACAATCACCTGGAACGGAGATCCTTATGAAGCTATTGTGGATTTGAACGCTGTCTACAATTTGAAGGCATCTGTCAAAGATCTGCTTGTCAATACTTATAAAAATGAGAATACCGGACGGATTCCCATCGAATGTAAAATCAATCTTTCCCGGAAATTATTGAATCCGGTTCTTAAATTTGACATCCTCTTCCCCACTGCCGACGAAAGGACCAAAGACGAATTGCAACAATTTATCAGTACCCAGGATGATATCAACCGGCAAATGCTGGCCCTGATGCTTATCGGTCAATTCTATACTCCGGAATATATTCGCGGAAGAACTGATTCTCAAGATAATACCGGTTCACTCGTGGGTGCGACTACCTCCGAAATACTCTCAAACCAGCTTTCCAACTGGCTGTCACAGATCAGTTCCAATTTTGATGTGGGATTCAATTACAAACCCGGTGATCAGGTGAATACCAACCAGATGGAACTTGCCCTCAGCACCCAGATTTTCAACGACCGGGTCACCATCAATGGAAACATCGGAAACAACAGCAATTTGCAGACCACCAACAACAACGCGGTTTTGGGAGAAATTGAAGTCTTTATCAAATTAATCAAATCAGGAAAGCTGCAACTAAAAGCCTACAACCGGGCAAACACAGACATGACCTACGATACAGCTCCTTACAAGCAAGGTCTTGGCTTCTCCTACCGTGAAAGTTTCAACTCTTTTTACGATTTGTTCCATCCCAAAAGCGACAAAAATTCAAGGAAATTGAAACCTGCACAAATTGATCCGGCTATCAATGAAAATTAATTCCTATTTTTGTGGTTAGCCATCTGAATTTCCCTAAACAGGAAGGTTCAGAAATTTGGCAAACGGTTCTATTAAGAATCACGATTTATGACACTATCTGAAAGCCAAAGAAACGGCATCATCTATACTTTGTTGGTCCACGGTGGAATTCTCATCCTTTTGCTGATGCTCACCCTGTCGGTTGATATGAAGTTCCAGGTTGATGAAGGCCTATTGGTCGATTTTGGCTATTCCGACAATGGAAAAGGTGAAGAGGAACCTTCGGCCGTCTATTCCAAAAATGACAACCTCTACAAACCACCTGTTCAGGTAACTCAAAAAGCTTCCATTACTGCACCTGCTATCCTGAAATCCACCGAAATAAAAGAGGAGGATCTGCTAACGCAGGATCATGAAGCATCAGTCGCTCTGCATACTGCAAAAAAAGAGAAGAAAGTTGTCACAAAGGAAAAGCCTGATCCAACTGTTGAATTAGAGAAAAAAAGGAAACAGGAGCTGATTGCAAAACAAAGAGTCGAAGAGCAGAGCCAGCAGAAAATATTGCAGGAAGAGAAGATGATCGGCAACATCAATTCAAGGGTAAAAAATGCCTTTGGAGGTGGACTGACTGACAATGGATCTACCTCGAAAGGCGAAGGCATAACTTATGGACCAGGAAACCAGGGTGATCCCAACGGACAACCCGGTGTCAAAAGGTACGGTCCTGGTGGTGGTACCGGAAATGGCCCTTCTTTCAATCTTTCAGGCCGTTCGGCACGTTCGCTGCCCAAACCGGCCTATCCCGGCAATGAGGGTGGAATCGTGGTTGTTGAAGTGACTGTCGATAAACTGGGTAAAGTTACGGCTGTCCGAGGCGGAATATTCGGATCCACCTCCAGCGATCCAGACCTTGTTGAAGCTGCCACCAAAGCAGCACGCGGAGCCAGATTTAATGTGGATGATAATGCACCAGCGTTTCAGAAGGGGACCATTACTTATCACTTCGTGCTGCAGTAAGGATAAAGGATAAAGTAAAAAGGATAAAGTATTCGACTCCGAAGATGGAAATCCTTTTTATTCCTTTGTGTTTGCCTTTGCGCCCTTTGTGGTAAATATGGCAGATATATAAGAGCGATTATCCCTCCTTCCGCAATCTAATTTTTTCACAAGTAACAAATCTCCCCCTCGCTCGTATCCCCCTTTATCCTTTTAACTTTATCCTTTATCCTTTTGATTTATTGATTACCTTTGCACCCAAATTAGTAAAATGCGAAAAATAAGAAACATAGCCATCATTGCCCACGTCGACCATGGTAAAACTACCCTGGTAGACAAGATGATCCTACATTCCAACATTTTTCGTTCCAACCAACATCCAGGTGAATTAATTTTGGATTCTAACGATTTGGAGCGCGAAAGGGGGATCACCATCCTGGCAAAAAACGTATCGGTGGTGTACAAAGGAGTTAAGATTAATATCATCGATACCCCCGGTCACTCCGACTTTGGCGGAGAGGTTGAACGGGTGCTGAACATGGCCGATGGTGTATTGCTGCTGGTTGATGCCTTTGAGGGGACCATGCCGCAAACACGGTTTGTACTTCAAAAAGCGATTGAACTGGGATTGAAACCCATTGTCGTTGTTAACAAGGTAGACAAGCCCAACTGCCGTCCTGATGTCGTTCACGAACAGGTATTCGAGTTGATGTACAGCCTCGATGCAACTGAAGAACAGCTCGATTTTCCTACCATATATGGTTCTGCCAAACAAAACTGGATGAGTACCGACTGGAAAAGTCCTACCAATTCGATCGAACCGCTCTTCGATGCCATCCTCGAACACATCCCCGCTCCACCCGAAAATGAAGGAACACCCCAGATGCTGATCACCTCACTCGACTACTCCAAATACATCGGCAGGATTGCCATAGGCAGAATCCATCGCGGAGAAGTTAAAGAGGGGATGAACGTTTCACTGGTCAAACGGGATGGAACCATCACCCGTTCCAAAATCAAAGAGTTGCATGTCTTCACCGGTTTAGGCCGTGAAAAAGTTGCCACTGCCCTCAACGGAGATATTTGTGCCCTGGTTGGCATCGATGATTTTGAAATCGGGGATACCATCTGCGACTACGAAAATCCTGAAGCGCTCGATCCCATTGATGTTGATGAGCCAACCATGAGTATGTTGTTCACCATCAACAATTCGCCATTTTACGGCAAAGAGGGAAAATTTGTCACCAGCCGCCACATCCACGAACGTCTGGAACGCGAGTTGGAGAAAAATCTGGCCCTGCGTGTCGAACCAACCGATTCGGCTGATTCGTGGAATGTTAACGGTCGTGGTGTTCTGCATCTCTCCGTTTTGATCGAGACCATGCGTCGCGAAGGGTACGAAATGCAGGTTGGACAACCACAGGTTCTGTACAAAGAGATCGACGGAGAGCGTAATGAACCGATAGAACTGCTTGATATTGACCTTCCTGCCGAGATGGCCGGAACCGCCATCGACTTTGTCACACGCCGTAAAGGTGAGATGATCAACATGGAGCACAAAGGCGACCGCACCCACCTCGAATTTCACGTTCCTTCAAGAGGTATAATCGGCCTGCGTACCAATCTGCTCACCGCCACACAAGGCGAAGCCGTCATGTCGCACCGTTTCCTTCACTACGATAAATTCAAGGGGCCTATCGAAACCCGGGTAAATGGTTCGCTGATCGCCATGGAAACCGGCACCGCATTTGCTTACTCTTTAGGCAAGCTTTCGGACAGGGGCCGTTACTTTATCGAGCCGCAGGATGAAATTTACGAAGGACAGGTCTGCGGGGAAAGCAACCGCGAAGGCGATCTGGTTCTCAACCTGACGAAACCCAAGAAGCTCACCAACATGCGTGCCTCCGGATCCGATGATAAAATCAGACTGTCTCCGGCTATCAAATTTAGTTTGGAGGAGGCCCTCGAATACATCCAAAAGGACGAATATGTAGAGGTCACCCCAAAATCCATCCGACTGAGAAAGATCAGACTAAGCGAAATAGAACGCAAGAGATCTTCAAAAACCGTCTAAAGTCCCTCCCCTACCGGGAAACCACCATATCAACAGACCCGATTCCTTAACAGGAGTTGGGTCTGTTGTTTTATAAGCCCACTTCGGTAATTAGACGATGACCTTTCCGTCTTAAAAAAATATTTTATCAAAAATATTCACGAGAAATCACTTCAAAACATTCTTTTGTAAATTATTATATAATTGATTTTCTGGTATATAAAAAATATTTAAAAAATTATGGTACTATGTCTTGCATAGTACCATAATAAATATATATATTTGTATCACCTACTTCAGTGTAATGGAAAGTACCTTACAGTTACATATTAGTCAAAAAGTAGCAAATTGCAATTTTGAAACAGTTTAATTGAAGCAAAAATGAACATTGACAATTCAAAGGCACAGATGAGGAAAGGTATCCTGGAGTATTGCATACTTCTGATCCTCTCCAAAAAACCGCTGTATGCTTCTGACATCATCAGCGAGTTGAAAGCGGCGCAAATGATTGTTGTGGAGGGTACACTCTACCCTTTGCTCACCCGGCTGAAAAATGACGGGTACCTCTCCTATCGTTGGGAAGAGTCACTGCAAGGTCCGCCACGCAAATACTACGAACTGACACCAGTTGGTGCAACATTTTTGACAGAACTGGAAGTTTCCTGGGCTGAACTGGTGGAGGCCATCCAACAGTTGAAAGTGAATGATGAAGGGAAAAAGGATAAAGGATAAAGTTAAAAGGATAAAGGATAAAGTAGGTGTAGCGTTAGCAGCTAACTGTCATGAGAGTAGAAAAAAATTGAAAAGTAAAAAACTAAGATAAACAACAAGAAAATGAAAAAGACATTAACCATCAACCTGAGCGGATCGGTTTTCCACATCGACGATGATGCCTATGAGAAACTGTACGCTTATCTGACCCAAATCACCCAACATTTTGGAAATGATGCCGAGGCCAAAGAGATTGTCGAAGACATCGAAACCAGGATCGCTGAGATCTTTACCGAAAAAATCAAAAACGGAGGAGAGGTAATCAACCTGGGCCATGTGAATGAGGTGATCGTGATCATGGGTACTCCCGAAGCCATCTCCAACGAAGATGAGGAAAAACCACATGCTTCAGGGAAAAAATTCTATCACACTGGAGGCAGAAGGCTCTATCGGGACCCTGAGGACAAGGTTCTGGGTGGTGTCTGCGGTGGATTGGGAGCCTACTTCTCCATTGACCCTGTCATCTTACGAATCCTTTTTGTGCTGATCTTCTTCTTAGGTGGAAGCGGTGTACTCGTCTACCTGGTTTTGTGGATTGTGGTACCAAAAGCCTCCAGTACCGCCCAACGCCTGGAGATGAAAGGTGAAGAGGTAAACATCGACAACATCTCCAAATCCATCAAGGAGGAGATGCAGGATGTGAAAGAAAACTTCCGGAATTACCGCTCCCATCCGGCTTATGCCATGGGTAGAAGCAATGCCCGTGAAGTTGGGGATACCCTTCTCTCAGTATTAAAAGTTTTGGGAACAATCATCCTGGTCATTATAGGAATACCTTTCCTGATCGTTGGTGCAGTTTGTCTCATCGTCTTGTTCGCACTGCTGTTTGCCTCCCACCATGTAATAGGATTAATGCCTTTCAACAACGGGTTCAACTTCATGGAGCATCTCTATGCACCGGGGGCTACCTTATCCTGGATGACTGTCGGTATTGCACTGGTGATCGGAATTCCATTGGTCATGCTCATCTATGCCGGGATCAAAATGATCTTCCGCATTAAATCGCACAACCATATTTTTGGATCCATCTTTGGCGGTTTGTTTGTAGTGGGAATTATCATCTTGATTATCAGCGGAAGCAACACTCTTGGAGAATTCACTAAACAGTCGACCGTTACCCATTCGGAAAAGCTGGTCACGGCTTCTGATACCATTTACATCAGTGCAAAAAAAGGAGAGAGCGAGAAAGATCTGGATGCCATCATTGATCCGGACCTGAACTTTGAACGCTTCAAAATTGGCTCACTCAATGATGTCGACGTCGTTATCGGTATTCCGGAACTCAGGATCGAAAAGGGTGATGACAGAGAGGCGAACCTCCTCATAAACAAGACATCAAGGGGAACATCCATTTCCAGCGCAAGACAAAATGCAGAGGATATTCTTTTCAATTACCAAATGAAAGATTCGACAATCAATGTTCAAAGCTCCTATCTGCTTCCCAAAATCTGGAGAAATCAACGCGTCAATCTAAAATTATATATCCCGGTAGGTAAAACAATCTATCTCGATGAATCTGTCAAACCAATACTTCGGGATGTTAAAAACACAACAGATACCTACGATGACGACATGGTAAACAAATACTGGACCATGAAACCGGATGGTCTTACCCTCGTCAACAGAGCAATTCCTAATGTAAAACCTGTAAAAAAGTAAAACTATGAGCTTTTTCTACCGTATTGGCATACTTGTTGCCATGCTGCTATCATTTCTGTCCGGATTCGGACAAACCAAATCACAAAAGATCTACGACCGTTATCAAAAAGAGACCGGTGTTACCTACTTCACCTTTTCAAAATCGATGATCGATGCCATGAACCTGAACCTGGATGAGGAGGGCAAAAAGATCACGGGAGATTTCCATGAATTTCGTGTTCTGATTTACAATGAGGAAAAGGGTACCTTGAAACATTTTTCGCAGGATGTCTCCAAAGAGCTGAATTCACTGCGCTACGAACAGGTGCATCCCAAAGATGAAAAACCAAACGATGATGCAGAATTCTGGATCGAAGGAGATGGCAAAAGAGTCTCTGAATGCCACATCCTGATTGGGAACAAAGGAAACCACGACAACTCTTCGCTTCTGATCTCTTTCTACGGAAACTTCAAGGTGGAGGACCTAAACAAACTGGAAAAAATTGCGCAGAAGCAAAACAAGTAAAATGTTTGAAAAGTTTGAAGGGTTTAAAATGTTTGAAGGGTTTGAGATGTTGTATTCAGTAACATTTCAAACCCTTCAAACTTTTCAAACATTCTAAACAACTCAGGTCAAAGGATACTCGTTTGAAATATCCGTGAGTACTTCGCAGCCGGTTTCGGTCACAAGAAGCGTGTGTTCAAACTGGGCGGATAGTTTGTCATCCACCGTGCGGGCGGTCCAACCATCCAGCTGATCTACTTTTACACGGGGTTTCCCCTCATTGATCATCGGTTCGATGGTGAATATCATGCCTGGTTTCATCTTCGGACCGCTGTTTTTACGGGCCGAGTGGTCGACCTGCGGATCTTCATGAAAGTCAATCCCCACACCATGTCCGCAAAATTCATACACCACGCTGAATCCCTGGGCTGTCGCGTATCTGTTGATAAAATAGCCGATATTTCCAAAATAATTACCCGGGAAAACCTGTTGGATTCCAAGATTCAGACACTGCTTTGTCGCCTGAATCAACTTCAATGCTTCTGCAGAGCATTCGCCAACCATATACATCTTGCTCGTGTCACCATAGTAGCCATCCAAAATCGTGGTAATATCCACATTGAGAATATCCCCTTTTTTGAGAATTGTTTGGGGTGATGGGATACCATGGCAAACCACCTCATTCAAAGAGATGCAGCAGGATTTGGGAAATCCGTTGTAATCGAGTGTTGCCGGGATCGCCCTTCTCCCTACCATGAACTGATGAATCAAACTATCAAGGTATTCTGTAGTAACGCCCTCTTTGATAAATGGTTCGATATATAGTAAAGTTTCGCCTGCAAGCCTGGAACTTTTCCTGATCCCATCAATCTGCTCAGCAGTTTTTATGATAATGTTCATGCGTATATAATTTGATTTTTTAAGGTCGCATGGAATACCCACATAATTATTTTCAGTAGATGTGAATATTTCCTCATGGGTATTTCATGAGACAATTTTTTGTAAAGTTAGGGGTATAATTTGAAACAACAATAGTTTTCAGAAAAGTGACTAGAGTGACTAAAGTTACAGGAGTCTGAACAATTGATGCAGGTAGCGATAAACTTTAGTCACTTTAGTTCACTCTAGTCACTCCAAGTACTTCAATATCACAGCAACCTTCTCCTCCATCGGCATAAACCCATCCAGCCAATGGATCTCAAAACCATCACGCTCCATCTTCCGGAACCAGGTCATTTGACGTTTTGCAAACTGGTGAATGGCAATGTTGAGGCGTTCAAACATCTCCTCTTTGGTCAATTCGCCAGTGATATAAAGCGTTAAAAATTTGTATTCCAAACCATAGTAAGTCAGATCTTCCGGAGATAACCCCCTTGCGAGCAATCCTTCCACCTCTTCCACCATTCCCTCTTCCAACCGTTGTTTCAAACGACTGGTAATCCGTTCGCGACGGGTATCCCTGTCGAATTGAACCCCCACAATCAACGAATGGATGGCAGGAAATGTAAAATCAAGCTCAGGATGATGCAACAGGTGTTCCTCTATTTCGATGGCTCTGATAACCCTGTTTTTGGTCTCCGTGTCACTGCTGTTGTGAACAGTTTTGTAGCTCTTTAAAAGGGATGCCAGCTCTTCGAGTGACATTAGAGACAGCTCCTCTCTTCGTTTCTTATCGGATGGTACCTGTGTAAGCCTATAACCCTTGAGTACTGCCTCCAGGTACAAACCGCTTCCGCCACAGAAGACAGGAAACCTGCCTCTTTGGCGCAGGTCATTGTAGGCGTTAATAAACTCCCTCTGAAACTCAAAAACATTGTATTGGGTACCTGCTTCCACCAGATTAATCAAGTGATAGGGAACCTGTCTCCCCTCTACCGTATAATCGGCAAGGTCTTTCCCTGTCCCAAGATCCATTCCGCGGTAAATCTGACGGGAATCGGCCGACAGGATCTCTCCATTCAACAGATAAGCCACCCTGGCGGCCAGTCGGGTTTTCCCGGTAGCCGTTGGGCCAATAATTGTCAGCATGTCGTATCCCATATATTGTTTGAAATGTTTGAAATGTTTGAAGGGTTTGAAATGTTTGAAATGTTATTAACTTTTTAAACATTTCAAACCCTTCAAACATTTCAAACTATTTTGTCGTCCCCTTTTGCTATTTTTGCACACATGAAAACCGCGTTTCAGCATAACATCAACATTCGGAACAAGAGAGCCAGTTTCGACTACGAATTTATTGAAAAATTCGTTGCCGGGATCGTTCTGCTTGGAACGGAGATTAAGTCAATCAGGATGGGGAAAGTGAGCATGAACGATGCCTACTGCCATTTTGTGAACAATGAGATGCTGATTAAAAATCTGTCTATTTCGGCCTACGATTTTGGTACTTGCAACAACCACGAGGTGTTGCGGGAGCGCAAATTACTTTTGAACAGAAAAGAGCTGAACAAGATGGAACGCAAGGTGAAGGAGAATGGCCTGACCATCATCCCCATCCGGCTGTTTCTCAACGACAAGGGGCTTGTAAAGGTGGAAATCGCTTTGGCCAAAGGGAAACACACCTTTGACAAAAGACAGACGCTCAAAGACAAAGATGCGCGTCGTGAGATGGACCGGCATGAAAAGTATTAGAGGTATTTCTTGACTTTCCCGAAATCTATCATCTTTACTCCCAACTCTTTCCAGTGTTTAAAAGGCAGTGGAATTTTGGGTAACTCTTTGATGGCATCCTCAAAAACAAAGACTTTATATCCCAGCCTGACCAATCCGCAAACGGCCTTATCCACGCAAACATTGGTCGAAACACCATAAACAAAAACCTTTTCAGGGCGTAATAAATTGAGAATCTGCTCAGTATACGGATTTCCTTCGAAGACATCGAAAGCATCCTTTCGGATCACAATATTTCTGAATTGGTTTGCATTGGCCAGGTAAGGCAAGATAGCCAGTTGATTCATCCAGTCGATTATGGCCGGCAAAACAGGTTTGGTTTCAGCGATAAACTCTGCTCCAAAGGTTCCCGCCATGCAATGTTCGGGAAAAGTCGTTTTAAAATCAGGATTTTTCGACAATTCCGATGAATTGATCAGGTGAAAGTCACATGTATTGATCACCCGGATGTGGTTCTCGGCTGCAAAATTTGTGATTTTCTTCAAAACCGGTTTCAGTTTTTCTGCACTTTTCACATACAACTTCCCGGTAGGTTCGATGAAATCAAATTGAGTGTCAACATTCCAGAATAGAATACCTTCATGCATAACTTCATTCTTTTAGTAATTGAAAATTGACAATAGACCATTCGACAAGGCTCAGGGCATGCAATTGACAATTATACTGGATAGATAGTATGATTAACGTAAGATCCTCAAACTTAAAGAAAATCTCTCCAAAAACCGCAATAGGGGTGTTATTATAATATTATTTCTTCGCGTTGAAAGTATTTATAAAGAAACCCGCTCAGCAATTTGAGCGGGTTTCTTTGTAGTATTTGATCAGATGATGATCTCGTCCTGGTGTTCATCGTAGTATTTGGATCCAAGAAAACTCATTGAATTCATCTCTACGATCTTTATCCTTTTGTGGTATTTCCATCGCCATTTACAGACTTTAGAAAAGATAAAACCTCTGGTCAGGAAAGCTCCAACAAATGGGTGAAGCTCAATGGTAAGGCTCTTTTTCTGAAGTTCTTCAAAAATGTACCGAACCCTTTGTTCGATCTCCTCGATGAAAAGCAAAGTAGGGGTTACTTTCCCGGTACCTTTGCAAACGGGGCAATTCTCCTCCGTTTCGATCGCCATCTCTTGTCTTACACGTTGCCGTGTGATCTGCATCAAACAGAATTTACTCAATGGGAGTATATTGTGTTTGGTTCTGTCGGAAGCCATCACTTCCTTCATTTTATCGAAAACTTTCTGGCGGTTTTCGTTACCGTGCATATCGATAAAATCGATCACGATAATTCCCCCCATGTCG
Source organism: uncultured Tangfeifania sp. (assembly GCA_964358545.1). Lineage (GTDB taxonomy): Bacteria > Bacteroidota > Bacteroidia > Bacteroidales > Prolixibacteraceae > CAINVV01. The sequence continues at coordinate 27,645 of CAYHQN010000039.1, forward strand.
CGAAGCCGCAATTGTCGTGCGATCTCTTCGGCGGCGGCCAGATTTACCTCCAATGCGTTGGTTTCCTGATCTCCTGTCTTGGAACGATTTCCGCTATTGACATCAATAACGTGGAACGCTTCGGTATGTTCGATGATCAGGTAAGCCCCGCTTTTAAAGGAGACTGTCTTTCCAAAAGATGCTTTTATTTGTTTGTCAATTCCGAAATATTCGAAGATGGGCATTTTACCGTTGTAATACCTGACCATCTTTTTCTTTTCGGAATCTATGGTACCCACATACTCCTTAGCATCAGCAGCAGCATCTTCATTGTTGATGTAGATGTTGGTGAAATCATTGCTGTAGACATCCCTGATCAAAGAGATGGTACGATCGGTTTCTCCGAGTACCAGCGAAGGAACGACTTGCTTTTCAAGCTTACTAAGTCCATTTTCGTACTTAGTAATCAGTCGCCTCAACTCCTGGTCCAACTCTGCTACCATTTTCCCTTCAGCCGCTGTCCGAACAATGACCCCATAGTTTTTGGGGCAGATGCTCTGGATTAATTTTTTCAGACGGGTTTTCTCTTCCGTCGTTTCAATTTTCTGGGATACAGATATTTTGTCGCTAAATGGCACCAAAACCATGTTTCTTCCTGCCACCGAGATTTCTGAAGTCAATCGGGGCCCTTTGGTAGAAATGGGTTCTTTGGCAATCTGTACCAGAATAGTTTGACCGGCTTTAAGGACCTCGCTGATTTTGCCGTCTTTGTTGATATCAGGTTCCGGATTGATTCTCGGAAAAGGTGTCAACTTGATTTTTTTGGCGGCAGCCAATTTGAGGAACTTGTTGAGTGTCTGGAATTGTGGTCCCAAATCCAAATAATGTAAGAACGCATCTTTCTCGTAGCCAACATCAACAAAAGCAGCATTTAAACCAGGCATGATCTTCTTTACCTTTCCCAGGTAAATATCCCCTACCGCAAATTTAACATCGTTACTTTCCCTGTTGAGTTCTACAAGTCTTTTGTTTTCGAGTAAAGCAATTTCGACATGAGAGGACGATACGTCAATAATCAACTCATTGCTCATGTTGTTTACTCATTTTATGTTAATTGAAACTATTAAATACAACAAACCTAAAGCGCATGTGCACTTTAGGTTTTGTATAATTTATCAAGGCGTTACAAAAAGCCTATTTTTTCTTTTTGTGACGATTCTTGCGCAAGCGCTTTTTACGCTTGTGCGTGGCCATTTTATGTCTTTTTCTCTTCTTACCGCTCGGCATAACAATACTTTTTTTAAATGAAAATTACTTCACGTTGTTTTTTACGCGGCCTACGAATGTTTTGGCAGGCTTGAAAGAAGGAATGTTGTGTTCAGGAATAATGATAGTTGTGTTACGGGAAATGTTGCGCGCTGTTTTTTCTGCACGTTTTTTAACGATAAAACTACCGAAACCACGAAGATAAACATTGTTACCATCAGCCAATGAGCCTGATACGGTGTCCATGAATGCTTCAACTGCCTTTTGAACAGTAAGTTTCTCAATACCTGTGCTTTTAGAAATCTCGTTTACGATATCTGCTTTAGTCATTGTAAAAAAATTTAAATGATTTAACTTTATTTTTGATTTAACTTTATCCCAAATTTCGGTGCACAAATATATAGCTTTTGATTTAACTATTATCATCTTAGCCAATATTTTTTGTTCTTTCGTTGTTTTTTTTACAAAATCGATTCAAAATGGAAGGATATCGTAAAGCGTTGACAGTTTGGTACAACCATGCAAAAAAGGATCTTCCCTGGCGGGATAGTCACGAACCCTACCAAATTTGGGTTTCTGAAGTGATTTTACAGCAGACAAGGATATCTGGCGGAACATGTTCCAATTTCCAAGTATCCTGTCCCCAAACCTGTTGAGAACTTTTTGCTGGAGATGGGTCATTGAGCAGACAATATCCGCTTCGGACCCCAAATAATTTTTATCTTTGATCGATTTTGAATTGTCCGAATTTTTCAGTAACTTACAACATACATTAAAATATTTTGAACTATGTCAGTCAACAAAGTCATCTTAATCGGGAATGTCGGAAAGGATCCTGAGATCCGGCATTTAGACAGCAACGTATCGGTTGCTTCCTTCTCCTTGGCTACCTCCGAGGTTTACAACAACAAAGCCGGTGAAAAGGTCACGCAAACAGAGTGGCACAACATCGTATGCTGGCGCAATCTGGCCAACCTTGCCGAAAAATTTATCCGCAAAGGAAGCCAGGTCTACATTGAGGGCCGTATTCGCTCCAGAACTTATGAAACCACTGACGGGGTTAAAAAAACTGCTTATGAAATTTATGCCGACGAAGTGAGGCTTCTCGACCGGAAATCCGGAAGCAACAGCACGCCCGAGCATCCGGTTTCTGAAGCGAAAAAAGCCGTTAACGAACCTCAGGCCACATCAGGTTACTCCGAGCAGGGGAACACTCCTGACGACCTTCCATTTTGATCTTTTAACTGCTTAATTTGGAAACAAACTCCGTTACTTCCGTTGGAGCCTTGTTTGGGAACATTGATTTCATGCCTTTTACAGTCAGTGCCCTTTCAGGGCTTCTGGTATTGGTGGTACTACTCGGCCTCTCTGCACTTGTTTCAGGTTCGGAGGTAGCTCTTTTTTCGCTCGAACCCAAAGACATTGAGGCGCTTAAATCCAACAAGAAACGGTCGGCACAACGGATATTAAAACTTCTCTCCGATCCCGAGCAACTGTTGGCATCCATCCTGGTAGGGAACAATTTTATCAACATTGCCATTGTATTGCTCGCTTCCCATATTTCCAGCTCCTTGATAAGTTTTGGCGATGCCAAAACTTTCGAGTTTATTTTCCAGACTGTTATCATCACTTTTCTGCTCTTGCTTTTTGGAGAGATTATCCCAAAAGTATATGCAGCACATTACCCGAAAAATTTCGCATTAAAAATCGCTCCGTTCATTGATATCCTGGGCAAGATCACCAAACCCGTTAATTATATTCTGATTCACTCTACTTCATTTGTCAACAAGCGAATGAGCAAACACAGACGGGTTCTCTCCATCAACGAAATTTCCAAGGCATTGAAACTGGCCAACCATGAAGATTTAAGTGATGACAAGGATATTTTGGAAGGCATTGTTAAATTTGGATCCAAAAGTGTCAGTGAAATCATGCACTCCCGGCTCGACATGGTGGTTGTGGATTTTAGTTCCAATTTCAGTGAAGTACTGGAAATCATTCGTACGGCCGGATATTCACGTATTCCTGTTTACGCTGGAACCCTGGATCAGATAAAAGGTGTTCTCTACATCAAAGACCTGCTGCCCCATATAACCAAAGGAGCTACCTTCAAATGGCAAACCTTGATAAGGGCTCCGTTTTTTATTCCTGAAACAAAAAAAATCGATGACCTCCTCGAAGAGTTTCAGAAGTCAAAGGTACATCTCGCCATGGTGGTAGATGAATTTGGCGGAACTTCAGGCCTGGTCACACTGGAAGATATTCTTGAAGAGATTGTTGGCGACATCTCAGATGAATTCGATGTAGAAGAGAAATTCTATACCCGACTTGGGGCCAATGAATATTTGTTTGATGGTAAGACGCTGCTGAATGACTTTTATAAAGTTGTCGGATGTGAGGACAATGTTTTTGAAGTGGTCAAAGGCGATGCCGATACACTGGCAGGCTTGATACTTGAGTTGACGGGAGAGTTTCCCGAACTTCACGAAAAAGTGCTTTACATGAATTTCACTTTCCAGATTGAGGCTTTGGACCGCAGGAGAATCAAGGAGATCAAAATACTGATCAACAAGATGCCTGAAAAAAACAGATAGACCAATGACTGGACGCCTCTACCTTTTCATTTTAAGTTTCTCTGCTACTGTGATTTTGTTCTCCTCCTGCAGACATGAGGTGACACCAAAACCCAGGGGATTCTACCGGATAACCTTCCCTGAGAAATCATACCGTGCACTCAATGGACCGTTCCCTTACAACTTCAGCATACCAACTTACGCCACAGTCACTCCCGACTTATTAAATCCGGAACAAAAGGATTGGATCACTGTCGAAATTCCGGGCAACCATGCCCAGATTCATATCAGCTACAAAAAGGTTGACAGCAATTTATCCCAACTTATTGAAGAATCGAGGAGTCTGGTATTCAAACATGATCAAAAAGCGAGTTCGATAGATGAGCAGATATTTATCCATCCTGCTCATAAAATGTACGGAACCGTTTACACTTTAAAGGGAAATGCAGCCTCACCCATGCAATTCTACCTGACCGATAGTGTCAAAAACTTCATCAGAGGTGCCTTGTACATAAAAGAGATCCCAAATTATGACAGTTTAAGGCCCGTTATCGGTTTTTTATCCGCTGATGTCATCAAAATGATAGAAACAACTGAATGGACTGCATATCATGGCCATTAAGTTTATCGAACATATAGGGGAAGGTCTTCTAGGCTTTTGGGAGATAAAGGAGACGGCTGAGCAGTTGCTGGAAACGTTAAATCCGGAAACGGAAGAACTGGAAAGATACCAGTCACTTCGAAATGATCTTCGCAGGAAAGAGTGGCTTGCAGCGCGTTTGCTCCTGCAAAAAATGACCGGAGGTAATTCAAAAATAAGCTATGATCCTGCCGGGAAGCCCCACCTGGTCAATACACCGGGACACATATCTATCTCCCACTCTTCCAATTGCGTGGTAATCTACTTACATCCTGAAGAGCAGCCAGGCATCGACATCGAATTAATTACAAGAAATGTAGCCAAGGCTGCCCGTAGGTTTTTGTCAGCTGAAGAGCTGAAAGATTGCATGGCTGGTGATCAACTTTCCAACAAGGATCTCATGCTGCGCTGGTGTGCGAAAGAGGCGGTATTCAAAATGGTTCCCTTTTCCGATGTCGACTTCGCAAGCCAGATCGCCTGTATCGCCCAACCTCTGACCACCAATGAGGGAGTTTTTTCCGCAACTTTTACTTCACCGGAAGGATCCCTGCATATCCCGCTCAATTTTCGTTGTATCGGCGATATACTGATGGTCTGGGGTCAAATTAAGATATAAAACCTTTGCGATTTCTTTGCGTTTTTTCCTTTGCGAACTTTGTGTGAACCATTTACTCATTATGACAGAGAATAATATTTCATACGAGATCATAGGTTCTGTAATTGAACTACATAAAACAATAGGACCTGGATTACTTGAATCTGCTTACGAAAATGCACTGGCATATGAATTGCGATTGAAAGGCTTCGAGGTTAAGCAACAAGTACCCATGCCATTTTTATACAAAGATGTAAAACAAGAAGTAGGATATCGAATTGATTTGATTGTTGAGAATTGCGTAATTATAGAAGTAGAATCAGTTGAAGGTCTCGCTCCTGTTCACTATTCACAGACACTAACATATCTGAAACTATCCGGGTTGAAATTGGCTCTTCTCATCAATTTCAACTGCCATTCAATGAAGGATAGTATTCATAGGATTGTGAATAACCTTTAGTAAAATTTCACGCAAAGAGCGCAAAGTAAGACGCAAAAAACGCAAAGGGTCTAACTCATCAATACTGGATTATCTCCTTTGCATTTGATTTTGAGACCTTTGTGTAAACCTTGGTGACCTTTGTGGATAATATTCAAGAATTAACCACGAAGGTCGCAAAGGAAGGCACAAAGGGAACACAAAGAGTTATTTAACCTGGATATCAAACATCTTCTTCTCCCCGATGAACCCTTCCAGGCGGTCGTCAATAGCCACCGGGCCAACGCCTGCAGGTGTTCCTGTGTAGATCAGGTCGCCAATTTTCAGGGTAACATATTTCGAAACATGCTCGATAATTGTGTCAAAAGGGAATATCATAAGTTGTGAATCACCGGATTGGACAGTTTCACCGTTCCTTTTGAGCGAAAATAGGATGTGCCCCAGATCGCCCAACTCCTTTTTTGGGATGAATTTCCCTAGCACAGCGGAAGAATCGAAGGCCTTGGCTTTCTCCCATGGCAGTCCCTTTTCAATTAGTTGTCGTTGCAGGTCCCGTGCAGTAAAATCGATGCCCAAACCTATTTCATCGTAATAGCGAGGGGCAAATTTGGCTTCGATATTTTTCCCGAGCCGGTTGATTTTGATCACCAGTTCAATTTCATGGTGAATCTCTTTTGAAAAGTCGGGCAGAAAAAAAGGTTTGTTGTCGAGGCAAAGAGCGGAATCTGGTTTCATAAAAAATACCGGTTCTGTCGGAACATCGTGGTTCAGCTCCTGCGCA
>CAYHQN010000040.1:0-17032 GCA_964358545.1 uncultured Tangfeifania sp.
GCAACCGGAACTTCATGCTGGGTCGTTCCGACCACATGAAGTCCTATTTATTATGGGCCGTAGTTACTGTCCGAGGCTGATTTTAAAATGTGGTAATTCAACACTCAACATTACCTTTGCCTGCAATGCATTAAATACTCTCATAAGAGTCTCAATAGTAACATTGCTAGCGTTATTTTCAATTCTTGAAATTTGCGCTTTTTGCACACCAATAAGTTTCCCTAATTCTTCCTGCGTTAATTTTCGCTCCTGCCTTGTCTGCTTTATGGCTTGCCCAATTAAGTCCATTTGCAATTCATACTCAAATCTGTCACGGTTTGGAGTGCCAATTTTACCGATAAGTTTGTCTTGAACTTCGTCTAATGTATATGTTTTCATTTCTTAGCCTTTTTAGAAGTTTCTTTGTCTTCAAAATATCTTGAACGTATTTGCTTTGCTTTTTGGATTTCGCTATCAGGTGTTTTACTGGTTTTCTTGACTATTCCATGCGTTGATACAACAAGGGTGTTTTCAGAATTTGTCTTGTCCCAAAATGCAAACAATCTGTATTGAAACCCTTGATAAAGAGTTCTGAATTCCCAAATCTCATCTTTTAGTTTTTTAAATAGTTCTGGATCATGTCTTGTCTGAGCTTTACGAATATTAAAAAGGATTTTTTCGTATTGCTTCTTTTCAAGATTACTGAGAAATTCCAATGCCTCGTCTAACAATACAATGTCAAAAAGTTTGTCCATTCACTTGATTCTTGATACTGCAAAGATATATAAAATGTTTCATTATATAGAAACTAATTTCAGACTGTGATTTTTCCCACTATGGCCTATAACTCGTTTATTGACGAAACAAACTTTAGTGCAAACGGAAAATTGGGTGGGTACTGGAATGCCTTATATTTCGTGAAAATAGGGAATACTCTTCAAATTTCAAAATCGTCATTGGGGGATTTTATTTTTTGCGTACTTTAGTTAAACCATTTCGACATATCTGTGTCAAACTCCTGTAATTTCAGGCAAATAACCTTTACTAACAGGTATATACTTAAGACAAATCGAGCATGAAGATTGAGATCAAAGGACTCAATAAAGTCTACCCCAATGGCAATCACGCAATTAAGGATGTAAACATGACCATCGAAAGTGGTATGTTTGGTTTGCTGGGACCCAATGGGGCCGGGAAATCAACCTTGATGAGAATTCTGGTTACTTTGATGAAACCCTCTTCCGGACAAGTTCTTGTCAATGGATTGGACCTGATGAAAGACCGCAAAGAGATCCGTTCCATGCTTGGTTACCTGCCCCAGGATTTTCGTTTTTTCACCAAGTTAAAAACCTACGAATTCCTCGATTATGCTGCCCGTCTTGCCGGTCTGACCAATGCAAAAATCAGAAACAACACAGTTGAGAAAATGCTCGAAGAGGTTGGACTGTATGAGGCCCGTAACCGATTTGCCAACAACCTCTCTGGTGGTATGAAACGCCGTCTGGGTATCGCGCAGGCATTGATCGGGGATCCAAAACTGATCATCGTGGATGAGCCTACAACAGGTCTTGACCCGGAAGAGCGTATCCGTTTCCGGAACCTGCTCACAAGGGTCAGCGACAAAGATGTGGTAATCGTCCTTTCAACACACATTGTCGGCGACATCTCCAGTACCTGTACCGACATGGCACTGATGAACAAAGGGATACTCTCCTACAAAGGTTCTCCTGAGCATCTGATTGACCTTGCCAAACAAAACGTCTGGAAAATCACAGCTACCGAGACAGAATATTTTGAAATTCAGGAAAAATACCCGATCATCTCTTCCATTCCTTCAGAGGAAGGCTGGGAGGTTCAGGTGGTTTCCAAGGAGATCAACGGCTACCTGGGCGAACGCATTGAACCCAACCTGGAACATGCGTACGTCAATTTTATGGAAAATGAACTCAACCAGAAATGGATCGAGATTTGATCTGAAATATCTAATACTACCTGAAAATGAGAGCAATTCACAACATCATAGCAGTAGCAAAATACGAATCCATCACGCTTTCCCGAAGCTGGTTCTTCCGTATTTTTTCCATTTTATCACTGGTCTTTGTCTTTTTTTACAACTTCGGAACCCAATCGGGTGTTGTAGGATGGCCGAACGGGGACATGATCGCACTGCCTTCCATGATCCCTTTCACCAACCTGTATATCATCAATTTGGCGCAGGCTGTTATCGCAGTCTTTCTGGCCTCTGAATTCTTAAAGCAGGACAAGAAGCTGGATACTACCGAAGTGGTTTACATGCGTTCCATCACCAATGCCGATTATGTCATTGGCAAAACTCTTGGCAATTTATGGGTTTTTGTGATGCTGAATGCCATCGCTCTGGGAATGGTTGCCATCTTTAACATTGCATCTCCATACACAAGGTTCAACTTTCTGCCTTACATCTACTATTTTCTGCTAGTTAGCATCCCGACGTTGATTTTCATCATGGGATTCTCTTTCTTCCTGATGTCTGTAATTAAAAATCAAGCCGTTACATTCCTTGTATTACTTGGTTATATCGCCGCAACACTGTTCTATCTGCAGAATAAATACCACTATATCTTTGATTACATGTCATTTAAGTTACCAATGTCCTGGTCTGAGATGGTTGGATTCGGCAATATAAAAGAGATTCTGATTCACCGGGGGATCTACTTCTTTTTGGGTCTAGGGTTTATTTGTCTCACCATATTGCTGTTAAAAAGACTATCCCAATCCAAATTTGTCAGGGAGGTTGTCATGGGCTTCTCCGTACTATTCATAGGTACTGGTTTTCTTCTGGGTTTCATTTACATCATGAACATCAACAAGGAAGAGAATCACCGCAAGGAGATGGTGACCCTGAACAACAATTACGCCAATCTAAAAGTTGTTCAGGTAAAATCCTGTCAAATAGAGCTTGAGCATTTGGGAAATCAGATTTCAGCAACCGCTGTACTAAGTGTGAAAAACACAGATAAAGAGGCCATCAATGAGTTTGTACTTACCCTGAACCCGGGACTCGATGTTATCAAACTCACCGGCGCCGGCTTTACCAGGGAGTTGCAACTCATAAAAGTTAAACCCGACAGGGCCATGCAGCCCGGCGACTCGCTGCAGATTAGCATCCAATACAAAGGGACCATCGATGAATCTTTCTGTTACCTCGATCAGACCCCTTTGCAACTCGAGAATTGGAAAAACAATTCGGGAGGTGTAAACGATAAGAAACATGCCTTTATCACTCCAACTTACCTTCTATTGACTCCTGAGACAAAATGGTATCCTACGGCGGGCATCAGTTATTCTTCAAAAGGGCTCAACTGGCTGGCGACCCAATTTTCAAACTACCGGCTTAGTGTAAAAGCGGCAAAAGGCCTGACCGTGCTGTCACAAGGGAAGAAAACAGAGGAGTCCAACGGTACTACCTTATTTGTTCCGGAACAGCCATTGACCCAAATTTCAGTGGTAGCAGGAAACTATCAAACCCGTTCCATTCAGGTGGACAAAGTAAACTATACCCTTAGCTTTTTTAAAGGTCACAATGGCTTTGACGAATATTTTAAAGTACTCACCGATTCTGCGGTACCGGTTATCCGGGATCTGAAGAAAACATGGGAGATTAAAATCCGTTCTGAATACCCATTTCAAAGACTTCAGTTGATCGAAATCCCTGTTCAGTTTTGCTCCTTCAACCATGCCTGGAGCAGTGCCGGGGAGCAAGTCCAACCTGAAACAGTCTATTTGCCCGAAGGCGGATTCAAGCTATCTGGTGCCAATTTTGCATTGACGAAAAGATTTGCCCAAAACCAAGCCCAGGATCACAACGAGACCATCTCTCCCCGCGAAACCGAAGCTAATTACCTGAAAAGGTTCATCAACGAGACCTTTTTGAACAGCAAGGTCAACCAGATGAACTTTGGAGGAGGCATCCGCATTGGAGGCAGTGGTCCAAATGTAAATTTTGCTGCCGATGTGCTCAACCCCTATTTTATCTTTCCCAACTACTATAATTACGTCAATTACATCTCATCAGCTTCATATCCAATCACCAACCGCGTAGTTGAATCCTACCTCTCCAGAAGCGCTACAGACGGAGGCAACAACTTCATGCGCAACATGATGGGACTGTCGGGCGATGAAAAAGGAAATATTGCGCTTCAAAGCAAATCGTTTGCTGATATCCTTGAAAAACAAGAAGATGCGGATGTCTTGAACAATGTAATCCAAACCAAAAGCGGCTTTCTTTTTGCGCTGATGAAGGGAGCCGTTGGCCCCGAAAAATTTGAAGATTTCATCAGGGGTTTCCTGGAGGAGCGAAAATTCAGAACAATCCCCGTTGAGGAGCTCAACGCGGAGATGCGAAACAGCTTCAAACTCGATTTGGACCAGTACTTGCCAAAATGGTATACTTCTGTCGCGCTTCCCGGCTACATCCTTATTGATACCAAGGCCTTCAAAATCCAGAAAGACGACCAGATAAAATCAGTCGTCGCATTCACACTGACCAATACAGAAAATATCGCAGGGGCCATTACGGTAACCTTCCGGCTCGGCGGAATGGGTGGCGGAGGCGGCGGTGGCCGCAGAATGATGATGGGTGGCGGTAACGACGACAACATCGAAAAGACTGTTGTAATCGGCGCCAAAGAGTCGAAACGACTGACTTTCCTCCTGAACAGGGATCCCCGCTCCATGACCATCAATACCTATGCTTCGCACAATCTGCCATCCACCATTTCGCAACGGTTCGAGAAGCTCGAAATTGACCCAAAAGGAGAAGGATCTGACAAAGAGGGGGTAATTCCCTACACGAATGGTGATGAACCGTCCGAAATTATTGTAGATACTGAAGATCCCGGGTTCCGACTGGTTCAACCGATATCCAAAAGCTTCATCAAACGGATATTTACCAGGGATGTTCAGGAAGATGATCTTAAATACAAAGGGATGAACCTGTGGAATCCCCAGGTCGAGTGGACGCTTACCACCAACGAACAATTTTACGGAAAACAGATACGCTCCGCCTACTATTGCAAAGGTGGAACAGGCGAAAGAAAGGCTGTCTGGAGTGTTCCGATCAAAGAGGGAGGATATTACAAGATCTGGGCATACATACCTAAAATTCGGTTCGGATGGAACAGGGACGGCAACCAGCCCGAGGAGACCTATAATTTCAATGTCATTCACGACGATGGCACGGATCATCCTGTCTTAAAACCCGATGCCAGGGAGAGTACCTGGGTTGAGATGGGCACTTACCATTTCTCATCGGATTCTGCCAGGATTGAGCTAACCAACAATACCAAGGCCCGTACCATTTATGCCGATGCCATTAAACTTATCAAAGAACGTTAACACCATATTATATAACATGAAAAAAATAACAACATTTCTATCTTTCGTAAGCCTACTTCTGGTTTTTCAGTTTGAATCTCAGGGGCAAACCATACTCACACTGGAAAAAGCGATGGAGATCGCTGTGACAAACAGTCCAAGCATTCAGAGTACAATCCTCAACCTGGAAAGGACAAGAGAATCGCTTAATGCACAGCGCGCAGCCTTGAAATCGAAATTTGCGTTGAATGTTGCACCGATCGATTACAGTAACAGCCGTAAATTTGATAGCCGCACCTCCCAATGGTTTACCAATGAAATCATCAATTCATCGGGAACTTTCAGAGTAGATCAGCCTTTCTTACCTACTGACGGGAAAATATCACTCATCAATACCTTTGGCTGGCAATCCAATACCTCAGATGCATTGGGTACTTCCAATACCAACGAAGCTTTTTACAACAACCTTTATTTGGCCATCACGCAGCCTTTGTTCACCTACAACAGAACCAAATGGTCCCTTAAAACGCTCGAGCTGGACAATGAAAATGCCATGTTGGGCTATGCCATCCAAAGGCTGGCATTGGAAAAAACGGTAACCCAGTACTTCTACAATGTCTACATGGCCAAGATGAGCCTTACCATCAAAGAGGATGAGAATCTGAATACACAAAAAAGTTACGAGATCATCAAAAACAAGGTTGATGCCGGTCTGGCTGCCAAGGAGCAACTGTTCCAGGCTGAGGTAAACCTCGAAACGGCCAAATCAAGCAAGGCATCCGCCCGTGTCCAACTGGAGAATATCAAAGATCAGTTCAAACAGTACATAGGGATGGATATCTTCGAGGAGATCACAGTGATGACAGATGTCGCAGTAACACCTATCGTGGTTGATGGGAAAAAGGCTATCGAGCATGGTCTTGCCAGTCGCATGGAGCTTCGCCAAAGAGAGATCAGTATCGAAAATTCACAGTTTGACCTCATACAGGTGAAATCGATGAACGAATTCAGAGGCGATATGGCACTTTCAATCGGACTCTCAGGAGATGATCCGACATTGAGCCAGATTTACGACAAACCGACAAAAAGTCCGAAGGTTAGTCTCGCTTTTAACATTCCCATTTTCGATTGGGGTCAGCGCGCCGCACAAATAAGGGCACAACAAGCAGTGATAAATACCCAAAAACTCAATTATTCCAACCAAAATAAACAGATCACAGTTGATATCAGGCAGGTTATCCGAAACCTGAGCAATCTTCAGGATCAGATCTCAATTGCCATTAAGAATCAGACCAACTCCCAACTCACTTACGACATCAACCTCGAGCGGTTTAAAAACGGTGACTTGACAAGTATGGACCTGAACCTGTTTCAGGTGCAACTATCGAACAACAAGATGGCCTATGCGCAGGCGCTGATCAACTACAAGCTGGAATTACTCAATCTCAAAATTCAGTCGCTATACGACTTCACTACCAATCAGCCTGTCATTCCTGAACAATACATAAAAGCGAAGTAAAAAAACCAAAAAATATATAAAAATGAAAATCAATAAATTGTGGAGACTTCTCCTTGTTCTGCCGGTTCTGGCCTCTTGTGGAAACCAACAAAGTCAGGTTCAAAATGACATCGCTGTGCCCGTTTCCGTGATCGATGTAAAAAAAGGCCCCATTGTTCAGTACATCAACAGCACCGGGACAGCCAATGCAGCCAGTCAGGTCGTATTGGCTACCGAGATGGCCGGAAATTACAGCATGGTTGTCAATCCAAAAACAGGACGTGAATTCAAACTGGGCGACCAGGTTGAAAAAGGTCAGGTCATTGTAAGGCTCGATAATCCGGAATACATCAACAACCTCAACTTTGATACCAAGAAGCTTAATTTTGAAATCGCAGGTCTCGAAGATGAAAAGCAGAAATCACTTTACGAAAAAGGAGGAGTCACCTACCGGGAATTAAAAAATGCAGAAGTTGCACTGGCCCAGGCCAAAACAACTTTTGAGGATGCAAAGATCCAACTTCAAAAAACAGAGGTAAAAGCGCCATTTCGCGGTATCATCGTCAATATTCCTGAAATTACAAACGGTACCCGCATCACAGCCAATACCAGTGTAGTCACCGTAATGGATTATAGCAAACTGATGATGGATGTCAACCTTCCCGAAAAATACCTGAATACCATTAAATTGGGTCAGGAAGTGAACATCACCAACTATACCCTGCCGAACGATACCCTGAAAGCACAGATCAGCGAACTCTCACCGGTCATCAGCACGGAGACACGCACCTTCATGGGAAAAATGACCATCAACAATCCAGAATTAAAACTGCGTCCCGGTATGTTTGTCAAAGCTGACATCGAAATTGCCAGGAAAGACAGCGCTATCGTTATTCCGAAAGAGATCATCGTGGCTGGTGTAAGAGGAAAAACAGTCTTTATCATTGACAGAGGAGCCGCACAGCGCAGAACCATTACAACAGGCCTGGAAAATGAGAAATATGTAGAGGTCATCGAAGGTATCAAAGCCAATACCCGTTTGGTTGTCAAGGGATTTGAAACCCTCAGGGACCAGTCAAAAGTTAAGATCGTCAAATAGTTGACCTGGTAGTCCAGGCTAAATACTAAAAATAATTTCCGAATGAAGAAATTGACAAACTTTGCAGTCAATTATCCGGTCACCATTTTGATGGTGGTGCTGGGGGTACTGCTACTTGGTGTCATCTCCTATCAAAAGCTGGGGATCGATCTTTTCCCTGACCTGAACTCGCCCCGGATTTTCGTTGAAATCAAGGCGGGCGAGAGACCACCGGAAGAGATGGAGAAACTCTACGTATCGAACATCGAAGCCATTGCTACCCGTCAGGGCGGCGTACTGGATGTCTCCTCCATATCTAAGACCGGATCGGCACAAATCACCGTCGAATATGCCTGGAACAAGGACATGGATGAGGCATTTCTGGATCTTCAAAAGGCCTTGACCGCCTATTCCCAGAACAGCCAGATCACTGAGCTGACCATCACTCAGCACGATCCGAATACCAAGCCTGCCATGATAGTAGGAATGGCCCATACCAGTATCAAAGACATGAATGAGTTGCGGAAAGTGGCTGAAAACTACATCCGTAACGAATTGGTCCGCATCGAAGGTGTCGCCCAGGTAGAACTGAGTGGTGTCGAAACCAACGAAGTACGCATCGACACTGATCCCTACTCTTTGGAATCCTACAATTTAACGGTCGATCAGCTCTCTCAAAAGATACAATCCTACAACAGAAGTATATCCGGAGGAACAATCACCGAAACAGGATTACAATATGTGGTAAAAGGTGTGAGTCTCTTGCAGCAGAAGGAGGACTTCGAGAACCTGATTGTTGGTTACAAAGCCACCGTAGCCGGAAGCACTACCGCCGAAAAAGCCCCTACCTTTCTAAAGGATGTTGCCAGTGTCAGTTTTGAGAACAAAGAGCCGGTCAACATTGTCAGAATAAACGGAGAACGCTGCATCGCACTTGCCATCTACAAGGAGACCAAGTACAACACGGTAAAGGCCGTTGAAGAGATCAACAAAACATTGGCCACCATCGAAAAGGCACTTCCCGGATACAAATTCACGGTAGTGTCCAACCAGGGTACCTTTATCAAAAGTGCCGTGGATGAGGTGAAAAATACCATGTATTTTGGAATTGTTCTTGCGGTAATTATCCTCTTCCTTTTCCTCAGGCGTATTGGTACAACCCTGATTGTCAGTTTGTCCATTCCGATTTCCATCGTGGCAACTTTCAATCTGATGTACTTCAACGGACTCTCACTCAATATCATGACACTTGGCGGTTTGGCGTTGGGAGCAGGGATGCTTGTCGACAACGCTATCGTAGTAATGGAAAATATCTTCCGAAACCACGAGAATGGTATGTCTGCCAAAGATGCGGCCATCGTCGGAACGGCTGAAGTTGGAGGGGCCATAACGGCCGCTACCCTCACCCACATCGTGGTCTTCCTGCCCATCATCTACATGCACGGTGCATCCGGCGCCCTCTTCAAAGATCAAGCCTGGACCGTGGCATTTTCGCTGGTTTCGTCGCTGTTCGTGGCCATTTTCCTGATTCCGATGTTGTACCATCGCTTTTTCATGAACAAGAAAAGGGCCTCTATCTCCATCCAAAAGAAAACAGGATACCGTGACTTTCTGACCAGAATTCTGCCCCATCGATGGAACATCATCATCGCATCGATGGTTTTGTTTGGCCTTTCACTCTTCCTTATTCCAAGAATCGGAAGTGAATTCATGCCGAAAAGTGAAAGCAAAGAGTTTACCATCAACCTGAAAATGAAAGAAGGTACGACACTTATACGCACTTCTGAAGCGTCAGCCTCCATCGAAGGGATGGTCAGGGAATTGCTTGGCGACAATTTGGGTGCAATTTATACCAGAATTGGACCTTCTACAGGGTTGTCAACCAGCGATCAATCTATTTTTGAAGGTGATAACACAGCGGAATTAAAGGTGATATTGAAACCAAACAGCAAAATTATCTCTTCCAAAGTTGTAGCAGCTATCGCCGGATGGTACGCCGAAAATCCGGAGATGGAGGTCAGCTTTGCCCAGGAAGAGACAGCCTTGCAGAGTATACTGGGGAACAGCGAAGCGCCTGTTGTGGTTGAAGTCAGGGGCGACGACCTTGCCGTACTTGACACTTTGACACACAATGTGAAAAAGGTGGTTCAGGATATTCCGGGAATGTATAATTTCACCACGAACATGGACCAGGGGTACCCCGAAGTCAATGTGATGGTGGATCGTTTCAGGGCAGGTACCTACAGTCTGGCTGTAAGCGACATCGTAACTCAAGTAACAGCCAAGCTGACCGGACAAACAGTTGGTCAGTTTGACAAAAACGGAGAGTTGCGCGACATCACCATCCACCTTCCCAAACTGGGATTGTCTGAACTGGGCGATGTGATCATCCGAAACGGCACGCAGGTGATCAGACTGGGCGAAGTTGCCACTCTGAAACAGGCAATGGCCCCAAAGGAAATTTACCACAGTAACCAGATCCGCGTAGGAAAGGTTATGGCCGAGCTTCAAAAAGGCGCCTCTTTGGATAAGATCTCCACTGAGATACAGACAAAAATATCCGCCATCAACCTTCCAACCGACTACCGGTTTAAGATTGCCGGTGAAGAGCAAAAAAGACTGGAGTCATGGAGCAATTTAAAATTTGCGCTATTACTGTCTATCGCATTGGTGTACATGGTTTTGGCTGCAAAGTTTGAGTCATTGGTTCATCCTTTTGTCATCCTTCTCTCCATCCCGTTTGCCATAGTCGGGACTATCATACTCTTTTATATTCTTGGTCAAAGCTTCAACATGATGGCGCTGATCGGAATCATTATGCTGGGTGGTATTGCGGTAAACGACTCCATCATCTTAGTCGACCGGATCAACCAGCTCCGGGAGTTAGGGATGGAGAAACGGGCAGCGATCGCCCAGGCAGGTCAGCAAAGGTTGCGTCCTATACTAATGATGAGCATCATCACCATATTCGCTTTGGTTCCGCTTACCCTGGGTTTCGGCGACAGCGCCGCCCTAAGGGCGCCGATGGCCCTGGCAGTTATTGGCGGTATGGTAACCAGTACTTTACTCACACTGTTGGTGATCCCATGCGTTTATGATCTGCTGACGAGTAATAAACCCATCGAACAGGACATATAAACAAACAACTCTCAACGGATGGACTTCATTATAAAAAGAAAAGTATTGATCAGCATGCTCTTCCTCGGGCTAAGCATGTTGGGATACGTCTCGTGGAAGAACCTTTCCATGGAGTTGTTCCCGAATGCCGAGCTTCCGATGCTTTATGTGCAGGTATCCTGTCAGCAGGAGGTCGACCCCAAATTTATGGAAAGTCAGGCCATTATCCCGATTGAAGGAGCCATCGGCACCCTGCAGGGCATCGAAAACATGGAGTCGACCTGTCAATCCAGACGGGGGACAATCATGGTCGAGTTCAACAAAAAGGTCAACTTCAAATATATCTACCTGAAGCTGCAGGAGAAGATCAACGAGATTAAATCGACCATTCCTGAACAATTTATTGTCACGGTAGTGAAGGTGGACCTCAACCAGCTCAACAAGCAGTTCATGCAACTGCAGGTTCGCGGTAGCGGTGGAGTAGATCTGGTAAGGAACATTACCGACCAGAAGATCAAACCTGAATTGCAGAATGTTGACGGGATAGCCGGTATAAATATTTTTGGCGGTCACGAAAAGACCATAGAAATTCAACTCGACATGGATGTCTGCAATGCTTACAAACTGACAGCGTCAAACATCCGGAGCAAACTCACTCAAAATTACCGGACCCGTGCCTATGCCGGGGATGTATTTGGGTCTAACCTGAAATATACTGTCCAGGTTACCTCCGAATTTGATGATCTCACCCAGATTGAAAACCTTGTGATAGCCCCCGGCCCTGTTCTGCTCAAAGATGTTGCCAAGGTCTATTTTGGGACCAAGGAGCAAACCTCCTACTCCCGGGTAAACGGCAAAGACGCGGTTTCTATTACATTGGTCAATGATGCTCAGTCCAATTTGATTGAATTGTCTGAAAAGACGCTTGCCGTCATTGCTAAATTAAACAAAGATCTGGCTACAAAAGAGATAGAAATAACGGTTCAGAACAACGCCGCCGAAACGATGTCGAAGAACCTGAACCAAATTGGTGAACTTGCCCTTGTCGGAGCGCTGCTTGCTATTTTCGTTCTCTGGATCTTCCTTAAAAACATCCGGCTCGTCTCGATCATTGCCCTGGCAATTCCAATCTCCGTATTGACTGCTTTCAATTTTTTCTACTATTCAGATGTGACGATCAACAGTTTAACCCTGGTTGGAATGGCGTTGGCTGTTGGGATCCTGCTCGATAACAGCGTGGTGGTCCTGGAGAATATCTACAGGCTGCGTGCCACAGGTAAGTCTCCCCGGGATGCTGTAATACAGGGCACAACAGAGGTTTGGCGCTCTGTGCTGGCTGCTACCCTGACGACCACAACGGTCTTTTTGCCCTTCCTTTTTTCAGACAATTTCCTAATTAAACTGTTGGGCAAGAACATAGGGATCTCAATCATCTCGACGCTTATGGTTTCCCTGATCGTTGCTATGCTTCTGGTACCCATGATGGCTTATGCTTTCCTGAAAAAGAAAGCTGGAGGCAGCATGGAATTTACACAGGTTTCTACCAGAAACAAAATGATTCAGGCTTATGTAATGATATTGAAATATTCGTTGCGCAAACCTGCCCAAACCATCATCGGTGCACTGATTTTCTTCTTTGTCACCATCTTTATATGCCTGGCGGTGAGTTTAAATACACTCAACGAGGTCAAAACCAACGCTTTTCGCATAAACATAACCATGCCTTCAGGATCTACCATCGAATCCAGTGACAAAGTGGTGAGTGAAGTAGAAAACCGTATCAAAGGAGTTGAGGAGATCAAGGATGTGACTTGTAACATCCAGGTCGAGAATGCAAGCGTAATGGTGGAGTTGAAAGAAGATTATGAAAAAATCAAGAAGCGCTCACTTTCTCAGATTCGTGATGAGGTAACCAACAAAGTCAAAGATATACCTGGTG
This sequence comes from uncultured Tangfeifania sp., assembly GCA_964358545.1. Taxonomy (GTDB): domain Bacteria; phylum Bacteroidota; class Bacteroidia; order Bacteroidales; family Prolixibacteraceae; genus CAINVV01. The sequence goes on from CAYHQN010000040.1 coordinate 12,967, forward strand.
GTACAATCGACATCGCAGATGCATCATCTACAGGAGGAGACACGGGAGCTTCAGGTATGGGTGGATCAGGAACAGGGAATTTTATGAAGATGATGGGCGTAGGTTCCAACTGGGAACGGATCGTAATCAAAGGCCAGGATTTTGAGGTGATGAAGAATGTCGCCTCTGATCTGCAGTACTTTCTGGAGAGCCTGGAGTCTATGAACGGAGTACGTGTAAGTTATTCGAACAACCGCCCCGAAGTGCATCTGAGGTTCCGTCCATTGATGATGAATGCCTATGACGTGTCGCTTAACAGTGTATCCGGAGAGTTAAACTCATTCAGCAAAGAGATTAACACCAACATCCCGTTCAAACAGGGAAATGAGCAATACGACATCACCATCAAGGAGATGCCAAAAAAAGGACAAACTGCCGAAGAGGCAAAAAGGAGCAGAACAGCCTTTGACCTTAGGACACTGCCCGTGGCCGATACCAAGGGAGGACTTCACGAACTGCAGAACATCAGCGATGTGGTGCTCTCTTCCGGGTACGCCAGCATAACAAGGGTAAACCAGGAGAAACAGATAGAAGTGCGATTCCGCTTTGTAGATGCCTCGCAGGACTCGAAAGATCTTCTTGAATCCTATCGGGCCGAAGTAGACAAGATTGTCGAGAGTTACAACATGCCTTCCGGTGTAGCCATCCAGGTGATCCACGAAGAGGATACCCTCAAGGATTTCTACTTTCTCATTCTGGCTGCTTTCGTCCTGATATTCATGATCATGGCTTCAGTATTCGAATCAGTTTCCACACCATTCGTACTGATGTTCAGTATCCCGCTGGCGGCCATCGGCTCCTTCCTGGCCCTGATCTTCACGCACAACTCGCTCTTCAATGCCAACACCCTGATCGGATTTTTAATCTTGATCGGAGTAGTTGTCAACAACGGGATCCTCCTGATAGACTACACACAGATCCTGCGCAAACGAGGATTCAGGAAAAACAGGGCGCTCATCATTGCAGGTATGTCACGACTTCGTCCTATCCTGATCACGGCCATCGCCACCATCGCGGCCATGCTGCCGCTGGCCATGGGCGATAATGAATATGTCGGCGCTATCGGCGCTCCGTTTGCCATTACCGTCATAGGAGGATTAAGCCTGAGTACCTTGCTGACACTGGTCTTCATCCCAACATTCTATTCCGGACTTGAGACCACTCTGCAGTGGATGAGAGACCTGAACTGGAAACTCAAAATTGTTCAGGGAGTTCTCCTGGTTGCAGGCATCCTGTTCGTCTACTACCGTGTAGATGCCCTGCTCTGGCAAATACTTGACCTTGTTGCACTGGTTATCGTGATTCCGGGAACCACATGGTTCATCATGAACAGTCTGCGTAAAGCGACCGAAACGGTAATTGATCCTGATAAGCAGATCACCATCAAGATCGAGAACCTGGTAAAGATTTACGACTGGGGAAGTCGTTTTGCCAGGGAGTGGAAAGGCAACACCAACATCCGCGAACGCGCAGGCCAGTTGAAATATTACAGAAGTATCAGGGATTTTGATCTTTACATCTGGCAGTTACCGCTGTTGGGCTTCCTGATCTACTTTACTTTCAATTATTTGCGCAACGGACTCTATGCCCTCTTCTTTGCAGTGCTAATTTACTTTATGGCGCTGGCCATGTGGCAACCAGTGGCAGAATATCTCAACTTCAGGGCTGAAAAAGAAAATAAAAAATGGAGAAGCAAACTGGCAAGCCTGGGAAATCAACTTCTCTTCTGGGGCTTTCCATTCCTGACCCTGGTCTTCTTCTATTTCAAGTGGGAAAAGATTGTTTCAGTGGCCGTAATCGGTGTGCTATGGCATTTCGCGCTGGCAGTAAAAACCACTGCTGACCGTCTCTACATCGAAAACGTCAACATCGAAAGGTTAAAGGGTCGATTTGCAAAAATCCGCCGGGTCTTCTTCAAGATTGTAGAACAGATGCCGGTAATCGGACGGAAAAGGGATCCGTTCAAAGCACTTAAAGGTGTTTCACTGGAGATCAATACCGGGATGATAGGATTACTCGGACCAAATGGCGCCGGAAAATCAACCATGATGCGGGTCATTTGTGGTATCTACGAACAAAGCTATGGCAAGGTCTGGATCAATGGCATCGATACCCAGGAGAAACGGGAAGAGTTGCAGGGCTTGATTGGTTACCTGCCACAAGAGTTTGGCACCTATGAAAATATGTCTGCCTACGAATTTCTGGATTATCAGGCCATTCTGAAAGGATTGACAGATGGTCAGACCAGGGCCGCAAGGATAGAATATTGCCTTAGCTCCGTTCACCTATGGGACCGTAAAGACGAAAAGATTGGCGGTTACTCGGGCGGGATGAAACAACGGATGGGTATTGCCCAGATTCTGCTTCACCTACCGAGAATACTCGTCGTGGATGAGCCCACCGCCGGACTGGATCCGCGTGAGCGTATCCGCTTCCGGAATCTTCTTGTCGAGTTGAGCCGCGAACGCATCGTCATCTTCTCCACCCACATTATCGAGGATATTTCGAGCTCCTGCAACCAGGTAGCGGTCGTTAACCGCGGTGAGCTGTGTTACTCAGGTCATCCGAACGAGATGGTAAAGCTGGCTGAGGGATTTGTCTGGCAATTCACCATTCCCGCCAAAGAGTTTGATGCATTCCCGATGAAAGAACGCGTCATCCACCACATGCGCGACGGAGAGATGATCAAAATGCGTTTCCTTTCCGTAGAAAAACCGACTGAAGACGCTGTAGTCGTCAAACCGGTGCTGGAAGAGGCGTATTTGTGCATACTGAAAGGATTTAGGAAGAAGATATGAGTTATAAGTTATGAGTTATGGATTTTAGCTGCGATCTTGATAGGTGCTTCATCACTCATCACTTATAACTCATAACTTTCTCCCATAACTTATTGATTAATTGAACAATATTTGATATAAAAGCGAAATGGATAACGCAATTTGGAAAAGTAAACTCAAGAATAGAACTGATTTGGTGCTGAAAATGGCCCGGTACAACCTGAAGATCATTTTTGCCGGTCGTTTTTTCTGGTTCGTGCTTGCCTCGTTGGTTTTTTATATTTTACTCTCCATCCAACTGGTATTTAACCATCCCGGATTTAATTCATCCGATGTTTATGGCATACTTTTCTTCCCGGGGATTTTGCTGGTCTTCTACCCCACCGTTTTCGGAATCCAGAATGATGCAGACTCTAGGATCCTGGAGATTCTTTTCGGGATCCCGGATTACCGGTACAAAGTATGGTTGGTCAGGCTTTTCATGATCTTCCTGCTTACCTGGGCCATCATCTATCTTTTCTGCTGGTTCGGCTATTTCGGCCTGATACCTTACCCTGTCTTCAACATGTCGTTTCAGCTGATGTTTCCTATCCTCTTCCTGGGCTGCCTCGCTTTTCTGGTATCAACAATGGTAAAGAATGGCAACGGAACGGCTGTAGTGATGATCATCATCGGTGTATTTCTGTTGATGATGGGCAATGTATTGGGCAAAACGCAGTGGAATGTTTTTCACAATCCCTACGATATCCCCCAGCAGATGAACGAGATGGTATGGGCACAGATTTCCCAAAAGAACCGCATGTTTCTGGGCATTGGCAGCATTGTCTTCCTCCTCGGAGGCCTGACCAATCTGCAAAGGAGGGAGAAGTTTTTGAAATAATTGGAAAATGTGAAAATGTGAAAATTAAGAAGCATCCTTTAGCATTAATGTAGACAGAAAATTACTAAAGGGCCGTCCGGTTGGACGGCTTTTCTTTATTTGAACACAATGGCCACGATTCCGGGAGTGCGCTGAACATGATTAGACGACAATTGAAGGAGTGCTTGACAATCTGTCTGATGGCGGTTGCCGGACGTGCATTGAACGTCACCGGATGCCCTTTGACAGTTACCGGAAGTGCATTGAACGTCACCGGATGCCCTTTGACGATAACCGGACATGCATTGAACGTCACCGGATGCCCTTTAACAGTAACCGGACGTGCATTGAACGTCACCGGATGCCCTTTGACAGTTACCGGAAGTGCATT
>CAYHQN010000040.1:17132-33888 GCA_964358545.1 uncultured Tangfeifania sp.
GATGCCCTTTGACAGTTACCGGAAGTGCATTGAACGTCACCGGATGCCCTTTGACAGTTACCGGAAGTGCATTGAACGTCACCGGATGCCCTTTGACAGTTACCTGAAGCGCATTGACGGTTGCCGGAAGGCCTCTGAGGGTCACCGGAAGTGTATTGAAGGTAAATAATAGTCTTTTGGTTGGTGATGGTAACCCATAGGCGAGTGTTAAATGTGATTGGAAGCCAAATTTCCGCTTTTAAATCTTCTCAAAAAGAGCCGCCCAACCGGGCGGCTGTACAGACATTTTTTCTTTCATTTTTAGCCGTCCAGCCGGACGGCTTTACGACAATCAATCCAGATTTCCTATTTACATAACAGGGCCAATAAAAAATGGCACCATTCCCTGCGAAGGTTTGACCACAATGCTAAAAGTTCAATAAATACAGCCCCGTAGGGGCGACATATTGGTAGAAAAAATGTGCGATCGGAGAACCGTCCGCGTACGAATTTTGAAAAAAACTAACTTATGAATTCGGACGGAATGATCCAATTCTAAAAGAGGCGCCATACCTTGTAACTTTATTGATCCTCAGTATAAACCTTGTTCAGATAAAATCATTACATTTGGTAGACAACAAATTGGCTGCTATGCTAAACTTTACAATCTGATAATAGGATACATAAGCTCAAAACAATCTGACTATAAGATGGTGTTCATCTTATAGAAGACAAACCGACAACTTGACAATTTAGTAGAAAAACCAAATGACAGGATCATCAATAGATATTCAACTCGATCAGCTGGAAAAACTAAAACAACTCTTCCCCGAAACGATAACTGAAGGAAAAATTGATTGGGAAAAACTTCAGGCAACACTAGGGAAAGAAAACTTTGTGTTCCAAAACGAACGCTATGTGCTGAATTGGGCCGGAAAAGCGGAAGCGTTCAAAGTGCTGCAACAATCCACCACCGCTACCCTGAAACCTGTGCCCGAAGAATCGATCAATTTTGAAACCACTGAAAATGTCTTCATTGAGGGCGAAAATCTCGAAGTGCTAAAAGTATTGCAGAAGGCATACTATGGGAAAATAAAAGTCATAGAAATTGATCCACCCTACAACACTGGAAACGATAGTTTTATTTATCCCGATAGTTTTAAAGAAAGCAAAGAAGAATACTTAAAACGCATTGGCGAAAAAGACGAAGAGGGTTATTTGATGAAAGAAGGTTTCTTTCGTAAGAACAGCCGCGACAGTGGACATTACCACAGCAACTGGCTAAGTATGATGTTTCCACGTTTATTTCTTGCAAAAAATCTTCTTTGTGATGATGGAGTTATTTTTGTGCATATAGACGATAATGAAGTGTACAATCTTCGTTTAATGATGAATGAAATATTCGGAGAGGAAAATTTTATAGGTCAATTTATTTGGAAAAGCAGACAAAATAAAGACAATAGAAATATAACTGGCGCTTCAATAGACCATGAGTATGTTTTATGTTTTGGTAAAAAAATTAGAGGTACTGAAAGAAAAGAAGAACAATACAAAAACCCAGATAACGACAAAAGAGGCCCATGGGTAAGTGGAAATATGGTAGGCCTGTTGCCTCAAGAATTAAGACCTAATTGCCATTATGATTTAGTAAATCCTGAAACAGGAATTAATTATGGAAAGGCAAAACTAGGTTGGAGGTATGATAAAAACACAATGAAAAAATTAATCAATGAAAAAAGAATAATTTGGCCAGAAAGTCCGGAAGGAAGACCAAGAAAAAAGGTTTTTTTAAACGAAATGACAGGAAAATATACTGGTTATTCTTCAATTATTGGCGAAAATATATTTACAAGGAATGGAACTGCAGAAATAGATGATTTATTTGGCTTTAAAGCTTTTGATTTTCCTAAGCCAAGTGACTTAATTAAAGAACTGATTAGTCAAGGAGCTGAGGAAGGCGATATTGTTCTTGATTTTTTTAGTGGCTCTGCAACTACGGCACACGCTGCTATTAAATGGAATATTCAAAACCCTGAAGAGCAAGTCAAATTTATTTTGGTTCAATTGCCTGAAAGCTTATTAGAAAATAGTGAGGCATTTAAAAAGGGTTACAAAACTATAGCAGATATTAGCAAAGAAAGAATCAAACTTGTAATAAAATCGGTTGAATCTAAAATAAAATCAGGTTCAAACCTATTTGATAATGACAACGTTGATTTGGGTTTTAAAGTATTCAAACTCTCCTCTTCCAATTTCAAAATATGGCGTGGCAGCGAAATCACGGAAGATAATCTGGAAAAGCAACTCGAAATATTCACCGATCCGGTTCGGGAAGGCAGCGAAAAAGAAAACATGCTTTACGAGCTGATCCTCAAAGCAGGTTATTTACTCACGGATAAAGTAGAAGCAAAAGGCAGCTATTATTCGATCAATGAAGGGGAACTTGTCATCGCTTTGGAGGAAGTTAACCAGCAACTGATTGAAGCAATTATTTCAGCCAAACCGAAAAAGGTAATCACACTGGATCGACTTTTTGCTGACAACGACCAATTGAAAACAAATGCAGTCTTGCAGATGAAGGATGCGGGGATTGATTTTAAAACGATTTGACCATGTCACATTTTATTACGCAACAGGATGCCGATTTTTTCTTTGAGATGGATAAATATCCCGAAGAAGATAAGGAATATCAATTCCCGTCTTCGGGACAAAAATTATCAATTGCGTTTAATTCATCTGATAAGCGGGAGAATTTTCTTTTTGATATTTACAGAGGTTCGATAAAGATTACAAAAATCACCTACCAGAACAGGGTCCGTAAAGCCTATATTTTACGTAGGCTCGATCTGGACGGATCAATGCATACCAATCCTGAAGTAGAAAGTATACCTCTTCCCTTTCTCGAACCATACAATGGAAAAGATATTCCAACGCCTCATTTACACCTATATGTGGAAGGCTATGGGGAAAAATGGGCTATCCCTGCTGATCTGTTCCTGAAAGTTGAAGGGAAAGATATTTACGAAATGTCGATTGACTTTTTCAACTATTGCAATGTAAAACAACTACCAAGAATTACAAAAACTCTATTGATATGAAGGATCTTATTCACTCATATACAGAATGGTTGAAGCAAAAAATCAACTACAAAGAGATAAATGGACACTACGAAGTGACCACTCCTTTTGTCAACCATATCAACGACCAGATACAGTTCTATTTGAAAAGAGATACTCGGGACCGGATTTTCATGACCGATGATGGAGATACCATAAATAATCTTGAAATGGCAGGAGTTGATGTTTCTACACCGGCACGTCAACAAGAGTTGCATTCTATTTTAAATGGATTTGGGGTGTTGCTAAAAGGGAATGAATTAACTATAATGGCTACTCCAGCAACCTTTCCAATGCGAAAACATAATTTTATTCAGGCTATGCTTTCTATTGATGATCTATTTATTTTGGCTTCTCCAAAAGTTGAAACATTCTTTTTGGAAGATGTAACTAATTTTCTTCAGCAAAATAATATTCGTTTTTCTCCCAATATTATCCTTCAGGGCAAAAGTTCCTTTCAGCACAAGTTCGATTTTCTTATTTCTGCTTCACCAAATGCCCCTGAAAGAATGATCAAGGTAGTATCAAGCCCAAGAAAACAAAACATAATAGCCCAACTCTTCGCTTTTGAAGATACCAAACTAGCACGCAATAATGAAGGTATCATCATATTGAATGATTTGGAAAAAGAAGTTGCACCCGAAGTGTTGCAAGCCATTGAAGAATATGGTATCAATGATTTTTCATGGAAGAATAAAGAAACCTGGTTAGATAAATTGGTTGCATAAAAGAAAATAATTTTAACGACCAACTGAAAACAAATACAGTATTGCAAATGTGGGATACTAAGATTGATTTTAAAACGATATAAATTTTTTCCTCAATGAATTTTAAGCTCTACGATATTTTATCATCGCTTGTCCCAGGATTTCTGCTTTTTCTAGTTATCCTTGATTTTTTAAATATGACCTTTGAGAAAGATATGATAGTGCCTTATACATCGATTGCTTTTTTATTAGGCTTTTTAATTAACACTATTTCAAGTTGGGCAGAGGATATCTACTTTCTTTCATGGAAGGGTAAACCTTCTGATTGTTTACTCAATGGAAAGGATATTTGGAAAGTTAAATTTTATGAAAGTCAGAAAGTTAAAGAGTTATTAAAAACTGAAACTACAAAATCTAATCCTTCAAATGATGAGCTATTTTCAATTGCAATGCGATTTGCAAATCAAAAAGATAGTCGAGTTGAAGATTTCAATTCATCTTATGCTTTTTCCCGCTCATTATTAACAATCGTATTAATTGGAGGTATATTTTTATTGATCAGAAATTATAACGACTGGAAATTCTACCTACTGATTATCCCCACCATAATAATTGTTTGGTTGAGGTGCAAACAAAGAGGCTATTATTATTCAAGAGAAGTTTTAAATGTTTACCTAAAAATTAAAAATTCGTAATATGACAGTTGCAGAAAGAGTAATTAAACCTACAAAAGCAGGAATCTTTAGAACAGTGTTTTTATATACAGGTCAGGGCGAATCAACACTTTTAGTTATACCAACTGGTTCTTCTTTAACAGACTATATGTATGTGTTAGTAGATTGCGACAGGGATAAAGAACCTAACGAAATTGATTTGATAGATATGTTTAAAGACTTATTTAAATCAAGTGGAGAGCTGAGTATTTTCATTAATACGCATCCGCATAATGATCATATCGGAGGTATCAATGAAGTCTATGATGAAATCGGCTTTTCTGAAGTATGGCATTCAAATCATAAGCCCGGAGGGGAACATAAAGAAAAATACAAAACCTTTCAATATGTATTGAGAAAAGTTGGCAAGAGCAATGAATATTTTTTGTTAGGCACAAATGACCTCAACAAAATAAGAACATCAGACGATAAGGAAGTAATAAAAAAATTAGGACAAGTTGACTTTCAAGTGTTATCCCCTGCAGAATATCTTTGCGAAGATATTGAGGAAGCCGATGCAGACGAACGCAACAAGCGAATACATGAACAGTGCGGCGTAATCAAATTTACTTATGGTACAGACGCTAAAAGCATTTTATTTACAGGAGATTCAGACAAAGAAGCTTGGCAAGAACATATCACAGATTACCATATAGACAATCTCCTTTCCCATGTTTTGAGTGCAAGTCATCATGGTTCTCGAACTTTTTTCAAAGATAACGAGGAAGACGAGGATGTCTATGAAACACATATTGAAAATATTAAACCTAAATATTTAATTATAAGTGCGCCCAAGCAGAAAGACAGCCCACACGGCCATCCTCATAGTGATGCAATGACATTATATAAAAAATACGTGGATGAAGTTAATATTTTACATCTTGGAGCAAATATAGAATCCGTGATTATTGATATTGATTCTGATGGCATTCTTGAGGTTAAGTTTGATAAAGAACTGATTGAAGCATATGGTAAGGGTAATGATCCCAACAATAATGATTCAAGTAAAAATGCTGCTCATAATATTTATATAGGCTCTCAAACTTCCAGAATTGATAATAAACCAATGGGGAAATGATTCAATGGTTTAAAACACATCCTGAATTTCTTCGTAAGGAAAGTACTGCGTTATCTAATGATAGCAATTTTAAAGAAATTTATCAATGCAGGGATAATCTCTTTATCTCTCATGGTAATATTATTGTGAGACTCAATGAAACTCACCGCTTTCCCATATTGATCATTTATACTGATGCAACACCATTCCGGCTGCCGATGATATTCCCGTTACAAAGAGAATTATCACAATCTATTGTAAATGAACTATCTACTATAACTTTGTCTGAAGCAGTTGAACGAATCAGACCTGTTATTCAATTCTACTATGATTTACGGCACCAAAACAGTTCTGGAGAACTATGTACACTCGAGCGGGAAAATTTAGACACTGGTAGTATTTTTTTTGGCATTACAACTATACTTCAAAGAGTAAGAGATTGGTATGCAGGGCATATTACAAATCAATATCCACCTGATAGCGAGGAGGTCGATTTTTGTTCACATTTCAACTTTATCGACCAGGAAATTAAGTTGTTTTATCCTGAGTCTTTTTTATCTGATCAATTTGTGGAAGGAGATTGCTATGCGACACTATATAATATTATTCCTCAGGGAAGATATTTTAAGTATCCCAAGTACATATATTATGGGGCTTTTCTTGATGGTATAAGCCAAAGTGGTTTAATTGAGAATGGTATTATTAACTTAGATTTTCACCAGATTCATGAAAAACTAAAAACTTCCTTGGATTTATACACTAACCCCGAAATTGTCAACCAGCTCATTGTCGAAAATAAACTATTGAAAGCTCACTGGTTCCAAATTGAAAAAGAGCCAAACCCTTTTCAGCTATTTAAAGATTTAGTTGAAGTCATAGGAAATGGCGATTATAATAATGGCATAATTAGAATAGTGGCTCGCTGTCAGGATTCTTTTAAACTCATTCCTGAATCGTTTTTACTCGGCATACGTTTTCATAACAGAAAAGGTCATAATGAATTTCAATTATTTAAGATTTATAAATCTGCTATCCCTCCTCCGTTCATTATTCACAAAAATACTGACGACAGAATGCGGAGCATCCTTGAGCAATTTGAAAAAGTAGAAGCAATAGAAGGAGAAAAATTAACTGAGACCACATTTCACCAACGAAACAGTAAAAGAGCAGATTATGAAATTCTGAAGAAAGCATCTGTAAATGTCTTTGGTGTTGGTGCTATCGGTAGTGAAATAGCTGACTGTATGGCTAAGGCAGGAACGGGAAGATTGACACTTTTTGATGACCAAATTTTAAAAGCTCATAATGCTGTTCGACACCTGGCAGGACTGGAACATATTGGAGAACCTAAAGTAAATGCAGTTGCACAAATACTTTATAACCATAATCCGTTTGTCGCTGTTTGGATAAATACATTGAATCTTTATAATTTAGATATCAACCAACACCTAATAGATGATTCTATATCGATTTCTTCAGTAGCCGATGATAATGTTGAAGGTTTCGTAAATCAGCAGTTGGTGATTGCTAATCGGACAACCTTTTATGTAAGGGCATTACGTGGAGGTAAGGCAGCAAGGATATTTCGTGTCATACCTGGAAAAGACGCTTGCTTTAACTGTTTAAGCCTTTACAGAAAAGAAAGAAAAGAATTTATTGAAATCCCTGAAGATCCTACTTATCCGACCTTAAAGAATGAATGTAACAACCCGATTCGACCTGCAAGTGCCTCTGATTTGAAATTCATCGCATCTTTCGCTTCCCGTCTTTTGATTGACTTTCTGCAAAAGGATGAAATTGAATATAACCACTGGATATGGTCTTCAGAGGTATTGGCCAACACATCCATACAAAGACCTTACAAGATCTATTCACAGTATATATCACCCCATCCTGATTGTTTCTATTGCCACCATGATAAGCACATCAATGTTTCCATTCTTACAGAAAAAATTGCCTTTATACAGGAATTAATCCGTCAGAACCCTGAAATGGAAACAGGCGGTGTTTTGGTAGGATGGACAGATGAGAAAGGAAATATATTTGTTACTGATGTTTCCGGTCCTGGCCCAAAAGCTTCACAAATGGCAACAAAGTTTGAAAAGGACGTTATATATTGCCAGAATTTTTTAGACGAATTATATGAGTTATCTCTTCAGAAAAAAGTTTATGTTGGAGAATGGCATTCGCACCCTTCATCCAACAATAAGCCAAGTGGAACCGATATCAAAAGTCTTTCTGAGATCGCAATACAAAAAGAATATTTGACTGATACGCCAATAATGATTATTTTTTCAAACTCTGGCGAACCTTCGTGTACGGTTCATCCTGCTGGTAAAAGATATTATTATACAAACCTAGAAAAGAAATAAATGAAGCTCCACTTTGATAGCAAACAGGAATTCCAGTTAGAAGCAGTCAAGGCTATCACTGATATCTTTGAAGGTCAGCCCTTGAGTGGCAATGACTTTGAGTTTACAATGGGTCAATCAGGGACCTTGTTGAAAGAAAATGGTTTTGGAAACAATCTGGTCTTTTCGAAAATCAATCAGGTAGCCGAAAATATACAGCTTGTTCAGAAAAACAACGGGATAAAGATCTCCACAGAGGATGAAATCATCAGCAATGGATGGAATTTTTCAGTCGAAATGGAGACGGGTACCGGAAAAACCTATGTCTATCTACGTACCATTTATGAACTGAACAAACTCTACGGGTTTAAAAAATTCGTCATCGTGGTTCCCTCTATTGCCATCAGGGAGGGAGTGATGAAAAACTTGGAAATTACTGAGGAGCATTTTCAAAATCTTTACGACAAGGTTCCGGTGACCTCCAATGTGTATGACAGTCGCAAAGTTTCAGGTCTGAGGAGTTTTGCATCAGCCAATACCATTCAGATATTAGTCATCAACATTGATTCTTTCGCAAAGGATGAAAATATTATCAACAAACCAAACGATAAACTTTCAGGTAAAAAGCCGATTGAATTCATTCATAGCTGCAATCCGTTTGTAATTGTTGACGAGCCGCAGAACATGGAAACAGATATCCGGAAACGGGCAATCGAAAACCTGAACCCGCTTTGTACACTCCGCTTTTCTGCGACACATACCAATCTGTACAACCTTGTCTATTCGCTCAATCCAGTCAAAGCCTACGATTTAGGGTTGGTAAAACAGATAGAAGTGGATTCCGTGGTCAGTGAGAACGATTTTAACACTCCATTTCTTCAGTTGGAAAATATCACAAGAACCGGAAACTCAATTAACGCCAAAGTTAAAATAGACGTTGCAACCAAAGACGGAATAAACAGAAAATCGGTTACCGCTAATGGCAAGAACCTTGATTTGTACAAATTATCAAACAGCAATGAGAAATACGATGGGCTAAAAATCTATGAGATTGATTTTGGCAACGATCAGATAGAATTGAGCAATGGGATTGTATTGAAGAAAGGTGAGACACAGGGAGGTATGAATGATGAGGTGATGCGGTTTATGATCAGCAAAACCGTTGAGGAGCATCTCAAAAAAGAAAAAAATTACAAGGAAAAAGGAATAAAAGTTCTCTCGCTGATTTTTATTGACAAAGTGAAGAACTACCGTGAATATGATTCCGATGGCAATCCTGTTAAGGGAAAGTTTGCACAATGGTTTGAAGAAATTTATCAGAAGGAAATTTCCAAACCGGTTTACAAGGGGTTAATAACCTATCCGGTTGAAGATCTTCACAATGGCTATTTTTCGCAAGACAACAAAGGAAGGATAAAAGATACCGGGGGTGAGACACAGTTAGACGATGACACCTACAAACTGATCATGCAGGATAAAGAAAGATTACTTGACCTGAATGTACCACTTCGGTTTATTTTCAGCCATTCTGCCCTGCGCGAAGGCTGGGACAATCCGAATGTGTTTCAGATTTGTACCCTGAATGAAACCAAATCAACCATCAAAAAACGCCAGGAAATTGGCAGAGGTCTTCGCTTATCGGTCAATCAGGACGGAGAAAGAATTTTCGACCGCAACATCAACAGACTGACAGTCGTTGCGAATGAACGGTACGATGATTTTGCCAAAGCATTGCAAAAAGAGATAGAGGAAGATTGCGGGGTCGATTTCACAGGCAGGACAAAAGACAAGAATAAAAAGGAAAAAGTAAATTACAGAAAGGGATTTGAAGCAGATCCACTGTTTTTGCAGATTTGGGAAAAGATCAGGTTCCAAACAAAATATACGGTCGATTACAATACCGAAAAATTGATCACCCTTGCTGCCAATGCTGTTAGCAAGATGGATGAGACAAAAAGGCCAATGGTCAGGTCTTCAAAGCAGAGAGTAATGATCACTGATGAGGGGGTCAGAGGTAAATTAATCAGTGACACGGTAAAGGACAATTATACCCATAATTTTGAAATACCGGATATGCTTGCTTACATTCAGAACAAAACTGAACTGACACGAAGCACCATTTTGGAAATATTGACAAATTCCAAACGATTGAAAGAGTTATTAATCAACCCACAATTGTTTATGGATAACGTCGTTTCAATCATCAAAGGCGAATTACATCAATTAATGGTAGATGGAATTAAATATGAGAAAATTGGTGACAAAATTTACGAAATGAGTTTGTTTAACGACAGTAATTTTGAGATATATCTCGACAATTTTACCCATTGCATAGCAGACAGTTCCAAAACAATTTATGAAAACTATTTGCCTCTTGACAGTAATGTTGAAAGTCAGTTTGCCCGAGATTGTGAGAGCAGTGAGCAGATTGAGTTTTATTTTAAACTACCGTTTTGGTTTAAAATCTCCACTCCTATTGGGCCCTACAATCCAGACTGGGCAATAGTATTCAAGGGAGAGAAGAAGATCTATTTTGTTGCTGAAACCAAATCTTCCGGTCAGGAATTAAGGGGAAGTGAAAAAATGAAAATTGAATGTGGCAAGGCACATTTCAATAATTTTAAAGATGTAGTTTACAAAAGGGTTACTTCGGTAGCAGATTTAAACAACTGAAATACCCATGAGAATATGTTCACACCTACCGAAAATGATTATTTGGGTATTCCATGCGACCTTTGAAAAACAAATTATAAACGCATGAAATATCTTTATGATTATACCCAGTAGGGAATCTCCCCTCTCCAAAACTTTAATCCAATTTTTACGTTAAAGAGTTATAAAACAGAACAACATATCAAAACAGAAATAATCATCCATTTAACTTATCAAAAAATGAAATTCCACAAATTATTTTTATTCGCGCTAATCGCATTTGGCATGCAGGCATGTGTACAACCGTCAAAAAAAGTGGCCGATAGTTCGGTGAAATATTATCGGAGCATTCAATTCAGTGAATCGCCCTGGGACACCGAAAAAGGTGCACATGAACTTACAGCTAAAGAGGCTAAAACCATCAATAATTACAAATTTACTTACAACGAGAACAAGCAACTTGCTTCTGTGGATTACAACCGCAACAATGTACTGCTTGATTATTCGTCAATGAACGCCGCCAAAGTCACCTATACCTACGAAGCTGACAAACAGATCAAACGCTTCTTCAATGAGAAGAACGAACCCATTAAAAACGGCGGGGCTTCGGTTTTTGAATACAAACTGGATGTTTCGGGAATGAGGGTTGCCATGCGCTACCTGGATGAGAACAACGCTCCTGTGGAAAACCGGAATAAAATTCACAACTACCAGTGGACGAAGCTCCCTGATGGTATGATAAAGGAATTGAGGTTCAACCTGGCCGGCGCCAGTGTGGTGATGAATGAATTCTGCCCATTTTATGAACTTCGCTTTTCATACGACAAAAGTGGATATGTTACCAGAATGGCCAATTATCAGGCCGATACATTGTACAACTGTACTGCTGAGAATTGCGGGGACATTGGCGTCTCCTATTTTAAGTTTGACAACAACAGTTCAGGTGATCTTTTGAGTTTTTCAGTACACAACAAAGTTGGCCAGCTTTCAAACCTGTACTGGGGTTGGGCCAAAAGGTTGAATGTTGTAGATCCAAACGGCTATGTGACTGAAACAAGCATGTTTGATCAGGACAATGAATATTTGAGCGGCAAGAACGTACCTGTTACTAAAACGGAATACAATGAACATGGCGCTGTGGTCAAGAGGATTTCAATGGACAAGGAGAAAAAGATCATGAACAATCCCGGTAACGGAGTGGCCATCGTAGTTTATAAATACGATGACCAAGGCAAGCGGACTGAAACGCTTCAATACGACAAGGAGAATGTTTTGGTTCCGCCAAAAAAATAAATAATTTATTGGATAGAAATAACAAACCATTTTTATCTCCTGAATTCCTTTATTTGACCCCTCTAAATCTCCCCAAGGGGAGACTTCAGATTCGTGTTCTGATCAACATTAGAACACCACTCCCCTCCTTGGAGGGGTTGGGGGAGGTCAAAATGAGGAGGCAATACAGTATAACATTATTTTGCTCCACTACTTAATTTGACCAAATTATTTATTATGAACTACTTGACAACAATCAAACCAATCATTGCTATAGTCTTTATCTCATTCCTGGCCTCCTGTTCCGGTGGGGGAAATAAGCCGAAACAGGCAGCATCTGCTCCCGCAGCAGAGCTCAAATCAGCTGCCGTTGAAGTAAACCAGGAGGCACAGAAATTGCTGAAATTCTTAGAGACATCAGGTGATTACGTGAACAGCAGAAATTTCCCTTCATTGATTAAAGCATCTGCGCTTTACAAAGAGCTGGATGGTAAAATCAAAATCATCGATCTGAGAAATAAGGATGAATATGCCAAGGGGCATATCAAAGGAGCTGTAAATGTTGAATTCAGCAAAATCCCCGACTATTTTTCCAATGTGATCAAGCCATTCGAATTCGACAAGATTGTAATGGTCTGCAGTTCAGGACAGACTTCGAGTTACGCCACTTCACTTTTGCGATTAATGGGCTATGGAAATGTGTATGCCTTGCGTTGGGGTATGAGCGGCTGGAACAAAGATTTCGCCAAAGATGTGTGGCTGAAGGAGGTTTCCGACAAGTATGAAGGCAAACTTGAACTAACCGAGAATGAAAGAGCTTCATCCACCGATTTTCCGCAAATGAATTCAGGCAAACCGACCGGTGAAGAGATTATGACAGCGCGTTTCAATAGTCTGTTTGCTGCCGGTTATGTTGATGCTTTCGTCACGGCGGATAAGGTTTTTGAACAGCCCAAAGGCTATTATATCATCAATTTTGAGCGAAAAGATAAATATGATGCCGGGCATATACCGGGTGCAATGCGTTACAAAACAAATGGGACGCTTGGAATTGTCTCCGAAATGGAATCGATACCGAACAACAAAGAAGTCGCTGTCTATTGTGGAACCGGCCACAACTCAGCATTTGTAGCTGCCTATCTCCGATTGTTCGGCTACAATGCGAAGGCGGTCATGTATGGAAATAATGCTTTTATGCACAGTAAAATGCTGCAGGATAAAAAGTTGCTTTCATGGCTTCCTTTTACTGATAACGAAATCGAAAGTTTTCCCTACGTCAAGAATTAAAACTTACATGGTATCTTGTTCCAGTCTGGCAGTGGTGTCGGGCTGGAATTTGTATTTTAACTCCTCCGGGTTGTTCTCGAAAGTTAGCATCCGCAAGTTTTTATAACCCAACTGATTCAATATTACCCAGGCTCTAGAGGCAGTTGCAACATCATCAGCATAAATTATTAACTCTCCCCTGGCATCATCCAGAACTTTTCGATTTGCCTTGTCCAAAAGCTGACTGAAAGTAATTTTTACAGTATGCTTAAACTGAAGGGAGTCAGGTCTTGGTTCACTACCGATATCAATGATAAGATAAGGAGTTGTAAGCTTTTTGAGCTGACTGACTGTGATTAAATTGCTGTTGTTCCGGGCAGCTTCTACCGCTGTTTTTGCCTTCTCTTTGAATACGTTCTGATCTGAAATCCTGATAATTACCAAAATCAGAAGAATCCCAATTACCAGGATGATGATCTTTAGACTTTTTATTCGGTTCATTTTTTTACTTTCTGATTTTAAGGTTTACTGACAGCCCCCGTCGAGCTTCAATTGCTTGATCTCTTTGGCCTTGAAATATTGTCTTTTCAGGCTATCCGGCAAGCTGTTTATCTGGGTGAACGCTTTACGTGCATTGAACCTGGTTTCATAAAGCGCATTTTCAAGGGGAGTAATTTTTTCTCCCATAAACTGACTGAGCATGACCGTTTTGAACCACTCATTGAGTCCGCCTTTCATGACAAAACTGTTTTTATAGCCCAATCCGGTAGCAATGGCCCAGGCGTAATTGGCCGTTTGATCGCCATTCCCATAAAATATCTTTTTGATCTTCTTCTGATTGAAGGTCCCTTCCCACCATGGATTCAGGAGATCTGAAAATGGAATATTTATGGATCCCGGGATGTTGCATTCCTTGAATTGCCCTACCTCCCGCAGATCAATCAACAGAATGGTACTGTCTTCCTTGTTCACCATCCGGGCTACCTGATCTACTGACAAACTGTTTTCTGCGGACGTCGATTTTAAAAGCAATTCGTCCGATTTCAGGAGAAAGGAGTCTGTCGTATTGAATGGTAAGAAAGCGAGAATGATCCCGACTCCTACCAACAACAATGAATATTTTATACGTGCATCCATCTGTTTTTGAATTAAAGATCTGAGGTGATATCAGGCCTGCTGAATTTTTTCTCAGCAAGCTCAGCAATCCAGAACAAAACAACGGCAACAATAATCAGCAGCAGGGTGAAAACACCTGGTGAAACCCCCAACAATTCATCGATTCTCATGTTGCCTTTGTAATTTTCCATGGCAAATGTCTGGATGAATGGATAGGTTTCCATAAAAAGAAAGGCTCCGACCATTCCTCCCAACAGAAAAATCATGGCATCAATTTTCCCAATTGAAAGTGCGCTGATACTAGTCCCCGGACAATATCCGCCCATGATAAAACCTGCGCCCATGATGATTCCGCCCAGGATGGCTGAATTTACATAATAGGGGTTCACAAAAACCAATTTCAGGTTTAACAGTCCGAAGAAACTGAGCAATTGTGAGCCGGCCAGCGCTACAATGGCAGCAGTAAAGAACACTTTTAGCACGGTAGTATCATAACCGTAAAACATACCGGCCAATCTGCGACTGGATGAGAAGCCGGCCTGTTCCAGGGCAAATCCAAAGCCAATACCAACGAAGAAGGCGATCAGCAGGTTGAGCCACTCCGGTAATTCTGATATGATTGAAAGAGGTCCCATAACTTGAAAAATTGAATGTCATACTTTATCCTTTATCCTTTTTACTTTATCCTTTTTATTCCTTCTCATATCCACAGCCTTCTGAAAAACCACGCAAAGAGGTAAGCAGATCCAAAAATGGCAGCCATGGTTACAAAGCCTGCTACCGAAAGAACAGCCATTCCCGAGAGCGCCGCTCCACTGGTGCAGCCACGGGCAAGTTGTGCTCCGTACACAAAAAAGAGGCCGCCAAGAAAGGCAAACAGCAACCGCTTCCTGTTGGATATTTTGGGCGATTTTTCAATTTTGAATTTCAGACGGTGAGAAAGGGCACCAGAAAGAAAACCACCCACAACCATTCCGAAAATTTCGAGTGTTAACCAGTTTCTTAGCGGGTGTTCGCCATTTTGGTAATATTTGCTGTAATAGGGGGTATTCATGGCATGCTGCCTGTCAACAGCTCCAACCACAGCCACAACAGTATCTTTTATTCCTCCGCTGGCACCAAGGCCCCGTCCCGAAAGAAACATTGCGGCCAAAAGAACCAGGCCAAGCAGTACTCCGGCAAGGTACGGGTTCATGTATTTGCTTTTGTTCATGAGTCAAAAGTACTTTATATTTGATCATATTTCCCAGCATGAAAAGAAGATGACCACTGATATCTCCCAATCCACCCGCGAATTCCAGCTGTTTGTCAAACCGGTCGGCGCCCTGTGCAATCTTGGTTGCGCCTATTGCTATTACCTCGAAAAGCAGGATTTGTACATTGACAAAGAGTCACAAATGTCGGATGTACTGCTGGAGAAATACATCGTCCAACACCTGGAAACCGCGACAGAAGAACCCATTCTGTTTTCCTGGCATGGTGGGGAACCAACCCTGGCGGGGATTGAATTTTACAGAAAAGCAGTTGAAATGCAGAGAAAACACAATCCACACAACAAAAAGATCATCAACGGTATCCAGACAAACGGCATCAACCTCAACGATGAGTGGTGCCGGTTTCTGGCAGATGAAAATTTCCTGGTAGGTATTAGTATGGACGGACCGGAGGCCATCCACAACAAATACCGTCAAACGAAATCAGGAGAAACCACCTTTCACAAAGTGATGAACGGATACCGTTTGCTGAAAAAGCATGAAATAAACAGCGAGATCCTTTGTGTGATCAATGCCTTCAATGTACATCATCCGCTGGAAGTTTACCGCTTTTTCAAATCACTTGACGCAAAGTATATCAGCTTTTTACCGCTCGTTGACCGGGATTTGAATTCGAAAACGGGAGTAACCTCCGACTCCGTTCCTGCTAAGGCATTCGGTGATTTCATGGTTGCAGTTTTTGACGAATGGCAGAAATATGATATTGGCAATATCAGGATACAGCTATTGGAAGAGGCCTTGCGCACCGCTTTTCATCAGGATCATACGCTATGCATCTTCAAAAGAACCTGTGGCGGGGTGCCGGTACTGGAACGCAATGGTGATTTTTATTCGTGCGATCATTTTGTCAATCAGGAACATCTGATAGGAAATATCAACTATCAGCATCTGTCCAAATTACTGGATCACCCAAGGCAGGTAGCTTTCGGAGAGGCAAAATTCAACACCTTGCCCAACTACTGCCTGAATTGTGAAGTAATGACGATGTGCCATGGAGAGTGTCCCAAAAACCGGTTCATTCAGAGCCATGACGGTGAAAAAGGGCTCAATTATCTCTGCGAAGGCTACAGGATATTCTTCAACCACTGCACACCTTTTGTAAAGACGATTGCAGATTTATTAGCGTCACAAGATTAACCAACAATGTATTTTTATAACCAATTTTGTTTGGTTACTAAAAAAAAACCTTAGTGAAACCTTAGAGACTGTTTAAAATTTATTTTTTTTTGCCCGTAGGGCATTAATATCAATAG
>CAYHQN010000041.1:0-32907 GCA_964358545.1 uncultured Tangfeifania sp.
GGAGCACGACTACTATTCCGACTTCGCATTTTTGTACCGCACCAATGCGCATTCAAGGGTTTTCTAAGAGGTACTTCGTAAACGTAACATTCCATACAAAATTTATGGGGGGCTTTCCTTTTACCAAAGAAAGGAGATCAAGGATTTGCTGGCCTATTTCCGACTGGTGATCAACCCAAAAGACGACGAGTCGTTCAAAAGGGTGATCAACTATCCCGTCAGGGGGATCGGCGCTACTACGATTGGAAAGCTGGAAGAGTATGCCAATCAAAATGATACGGGCATGTTTACGGTTGCAACGGATCCGCTGATGCTTCAAAAAGCCGGATTGAACAGCGGAGCTTCCAAAAAAGTAACGGAATTCGTCACCCTGATAGACGCTTTCGCTGAACGTTCCCTGACCATGGAAGCCTACGAAATGGCGCAAAGAATCGCGACTGAAGCCGGCATTCTCTCAGAGTTGTACCAGGACAAGTCGCCCGAAAATATCAGCAAGTATGAAAATACCCAGGAGCTTTTGAATGCCATACAGCAGTTTACCATCAGCGCAATTGAAGAGGGTCACTCTGCGTTGTTGGCCAACTTCCTGGAAGAGGTTTCACTCCTGACCGACCAGGACAATGAAAAGACCGAAGACTTCGACAAGGTGACCCTCATGACTGTACATTCGTCCAAAGGTTTGGAGTTCAACAATGTTTTTGTCGTTGGATTGGAAGAAAACCTCTTTCCTTCCGGCTTTTCCTGAACCATGACCCTGCCCGAACTGGAAGAGGAACGAAGGCTGTTTTACGTAGCCCTGACACGCTCCAAACACCAGGCTTTCCTCTCTTTTGCCCAGCAGCGTTTCAAATGGGGAAAAACGGAATTCTGTCATCCCAGCCGTTTTATCGGCGAGATTGATCCCCAGTACCTCGACATGCAGAACAGCCGGTATTTCCAGCATCATATCTCCAACGAAAATTCCAAAATGCAAACGGGATATGACCGCAGCCACTTTGAAAAAAACGACAGAGCTCCTCTTCAATCACAAAAAACTACTGCAACATTGGGCGCCAATTACAGAAGAGGTAACGAAACTGTTCCAGATGGTCCATTCGACTCAGATGATCCCAATTCGCTACAGATCGGTATGTTTGTCGAACACCAGCGGTTTGGGCGCGGTAAAATCGTGGATCTGGAGGGTGTCATGCCTGAGAAAAAAGCCAAAGTTTTCTTTGCCAACGCCGGGGAGAAACAGCTGCTGCTCAAATTTGCCAAACTAAAAATAGTGGAGGAATTGTCCTGATTAACGAAAAACGAAAGGAATTTCGGAGTCACAATACTTCGGAAGAAAGAAAAATCGCTTGCGATTTTTATGCTCAGTGAACTCCGGGTGTTTTCTCTTAAATTCACGCGAAAGCATAAATTCAAATACCCACTAAATTTAAGATTATTAAATAAATATCCTCTGTGTTAAATATTTAGACAGTCTTCAAATATCAGATAAAAGTATCGGCAAAATGTCTAACTTTGCACTATCTATTACGAATAGCTTTTTTTAAGCACATAACTGAAATTCACGATGATCAAAGATTATAACACCCAGCGCACCAAGATGAAGCTTCCTGAATATGGAAGGGCGCTTCACAAAATGGTCGAGCATGTTCTCACTATAAAAGACCGCGACGAACGCAATCTTGCCGTAAAATCCATCATCGACATCATGGGAATGATGTATCCTTATCTGCGCGACATCAATGATTTCAAGCACAAACTTTGGGACCACATCGCCATCATGTCTGATTTTAAACTCGACATAGATTATCCATACGATCCGCCTGTTCCTGAGACTTTCACAGAGAAACCCAAACATATTCCTTACAATCAGTCGGATATCAGGTTCCGCCACTATGGGAAAATCATGGAGCAGCTGATTGATAACATCTCTAAAATGAGTGATGAAAATCCCTCAAAAGAGCTGAATACAGAGCAGTTGGCCAATCAGATGAAGAAATCTTACCTTACCTGGAACAAAGACATGGTGGAGGATGAAAAGATCTTTGATGACCTGAAACTGATCTCAAGAGGCAGGTTGAAAGTACGCGAAGACATGCATCTGCAAGAGGTAACAGACATCATCAAAATCCAGAAAAAGAAGGCAAAAGTTGGCTCCGGACAGAACCGGAAGCACAAATAAGCCACTTCGGTTGCCATGGCAAGATTTATCATCGAAGGAGGAAATTCCCTGGCCGGGGCGTTAACACCGCAAGGAGCCAAGAATGAAGCCCTACAGGTAATTTGCGCCACCCTGCTTACCGCTGAAAAGGTCACCCTCTCCAATATCCCCGAAATAAGTGATGTCCTCAAACTGATCGACATCCTAAAAAACATTGGAGTATCTGTCGAAAGGCTCTCGAAGGGAACCTATACCTTCTGTGCCGACAAGGTCGATGTCGATATCCTTACCTCTTCCCTCTTTTTTCAGCAGGCGGCCGCATTAAGAGGTTCGATCATGATCATTGGTCCGATGCTCTCACGTTTCGGAAAAGGAACCATCCCTCAACCCGGTGGGGATAAAATCGGACGTCGTAGACTGGATACCCACTTCCGTGGATTTGAATCACTGGGTGCTCAATTTATTTTTGACGCTGAGAATGCACTCTTCCGTGTTGAGGCAAAAAAACTGAAAGGTTGTTACATCCTGCTCGACGAAGCCTCCGTAACCGGGACCGCCAATCTCATCATGGCCGCGGTAATGGCCGAAGGAACCACCACCATTTACAATGCCGCTTGCGAACCGTATGTTCAGCAACTTTGCCGAATGCTGATCTCTATGGGGGCAAAAATTGACGGCACAGGCTCCAACCTGTTGCACATTCATGGGGTGACCTCGCTGAAGGGCTGCGAGCACCGCCTGCTTCCCGACATGATCGAAGTTGGAAGCTTTATCGGTCTGGCTGCCATGACCTCCTCCGATCTTCTCATCAAAAATGTTGCTTATGATGAGTTGGGCATCATCCCCGACTCCTTCCGGAAAATGGGCATCAATGTAATCCGGATGGGTGACGATATCCGCGTTCCGGTCCAGGACCATTACGAAATAGAATCCTTCATCGATGGATCGATCATGACCATTGCCGATGCTCCCTGGCCGGGTTTGACACCCGACCTTTTGAGCATATTCCTGGTGGTAGCTACCCAGGCCAGGGGAAGTGTGCTTATTCACCAAAAAATGTTTGAGAGCAGGCTCTTCTTCGTGGACAGGCTGATCGATATGGGCTCCAAAATAATCCTTTGCGATCCGCACAGGGCCACGGTAATCGGACTCGACCGCTCCCACCCGCTCCGGGCTACCCGCATGACCTCGCCCGATATCCGCGCTGGGGTTGCCCTGCTCATTGCCGCCCTTTCGGCCAACGGTGTCTCCACCATCGACAACATCGATCAGATCGATCGCGGGTATGAAAATATTGATATCAGGCTAAATGCCATTGGGGCTAAAATCAGAAGAGAGTAAGAAGTTAAGCTGTCAGTTTTCAGCTTTTTTTTGTGTCAAAATGTCCGAATCAGGGCTATTGGCAAGCTATTTGAAGAGGTAAGAACAGATTTGAACAATGGATGAACTATGACAAAGAGAAAAGAAGAACACAAAAAATATAGCCAGGACTCTGAACATGCACTGGAAGCGCAATTAACTGGTGAAACTACAGCACAAGAACAATCCGGCAGTAATGCAGGAGAGGAAATTGTCTGCGTAGAGACGGAATTGGAAAACAAAATAGCTGAACTTACAGCCGGTCTTACCGCTTCGAACGACAAATATCTTCGCCTATCGGCGGAATTTGACAATTTCCGCAAACGTACCCTGAAGGAGAAAATGGACCTGATGAAGAATGCGTCAGAGTCTGTTATTGTCAGCTTTCTTCCGGTGATTGATGATGTCGAACGCGCTATCAAAGCTATTGAAACCTCCGACAATCTTGAGACGACCAAAGAGGGGATCAACTTGATATACAACAAATTCAAGGATTTTGCCAAACAAAACGGAGTAGTTGAAATGGAAGCCAAAGGTATGGAACTGGACACCGACCAGCACGAGGCCATTACCAAAATCCCTGCTCCTTCGGAGGAGTTAAAAGGAAAAATAGTTGAGGTCGTTCAGAAAGGTTACATGCTGAATGATAAGGTAATACGTTATGCTAAAGTTGTGATAGGAGAATAATATCCAACTTCATCTGTTAAAAGAAAAAAATGTCTAAAAGAGATTATTATGAAGTCCTTGGAGTCTCCAAAAACGCAACCGCTGAGGAGATCAAGAAAGCCTATCGCCAAAAAGCCATTCAATTCCATCCGGATAAAAATCCCGGGGACAAGGCTTCGGAAGAAAAGTTCAAGGAGGCTGCAGAAGCCTATGAAATTCTGAGCAGCCCTGAGAAAAAACAACGGTACGATCAGTTTGGTCATGCCGGCATGGGTAACCAGGGTGGATTCGGAGGTCAGCACATGACCATGGAAGACATCTTCTCTTCATTCGGAGATATTTTTGGCGGTGGCGGATTTAGCGGTTTCGGTGGTGGCGGTTCCCGCGGACAACGTGTCAATCGTGGTTCCAATCTTCGTATCAAGATAACTCTCAATCTTAGCGAAGTTGCCAACGGTTGTGAAAAAAAATTAAAAGTCAAGAAATACGTCTCCTGCGACAGCTGTCACGGTAGTGGAGCAAAAGGCGGCAGTGGACACACTACCTGCTCTACCTGCAAAGGCAGTGGCCAGGTAACAAGAATCAGCAACTCCATCTTCGGACAGATTCAGCAATCATCAACCTGTCCTACCTGTAGTGGCGAAGGGAAGATCATTACCCAAAAATGCGAAAAATGTTATGGCGAAGGCCTGATCCAGGGTGAAGAGGTGGTTACGGTTAAAATTCCTGCCGGAGTTGGCGAAGGGATGCAACTTTCAGTTGGGGGCAAGGGAAATGCAGCCCGGCGTGGCGGTGTTCCCGGCGACCTGCTCGTGCTGATTGCTGAGGAGGAACATCCCGAATTGATCAGGGACGAAAACGACCTGATTTACAATTTATTCCTTTCATTTCCAGATTTAGCCCTGGGACTTACCTCTGAGATTCCTACCATCGACGGAAAAGTGAAGGTGAAGATCGAAGCAGGTACCCAGCCCGAGAAAATTCTACGCCTGCGCGGGAAAGGAATCCCGGATGTTAATGGCTACGGCAAGGGCGACCTGCTGGTTAAAATACACGCCTGGGTGCCGCAAAAACTCTCTTCCGAGGAGAAAAAGCAACTGGAAAGATTGCAACAACTTCCTAATTTTCAAGTTCCTGAAGAGACCAAAGAACGAAATTTCTTCGATCGGGTAAAAGGGATGTTTGAGTAGGTGAAGTGACTAAAGTGACTAAAGTACGTTAATGTAAATTAAGGTTTATAAAGACTTGCATATCATTATTTTTTGTTTATTTGCAACCTTATAAGGTGAATTCCGTTCAAGTAGTTAGATGAGGAATATTCTATCCATATTATTTGCATCGCTTATCCTGATTTCAGGGTTGCATATTTCTATTGCCAAACATTTTTGCAGCGGTGAATCCTCCTCTTTTGAAAAAATCTCGGTTACCGGAGAGTTTGCTACTTGCGGAATGGAAGATCCCAAAGGCGAAGAACCTTTGCAGGGAGTAAATTTCAAGGCTCATTGCTGTGACAATGAGGTCTCAACAATGGTCGTAGATAATAATTACGCTCCTTCTTTCTCCATATTCAAAGCATTTCCACAACCTGTTTTACAGGTCTATAATAATAATATTGAAGTTCTTAATCTTCAACAGATTGTTTTAATAGATCTTTATAACACAAATGTTCTTCCGCCAGGAAATTATTTGGCAAGCGCTGTAAGTTTGCCGGACATTTGTGTATTTCGTATTTGATTTTATAGTGTCGATATGTAAAGCGTAAAGGTTATCAGATCTTTATTGCTTTTGTTTTGCTATTTTTATTATTAGACACATAAATATCAAATATTCAATATTATGCAACTCGTAAAAATTATTGTTCTCGCAATCATAGTAAATTTCCTGGGCGCTGGCGCTTATGCCCAAATGACTGATCATTCCAAAATGAATATGACAGCCACCAAAACCGAAACAATCAAAGTTTCAGGAAACTGTGGCATGTGCAAAGATCGAATCGAAGCTGCCGCAAAAGTTGAAGGCGTTACCAAAGCAGACTGGAACAAGGACACCAAGTTATTGACCCTCGTTTACAACCCGGCAATGGTTAAAAGCGATGACATACAGAAAAAAGTCGCTGCCGTGGGCCATGATACAGAGAAATTTAAAGCAACGGATGCGGCTTATGCCAAATTACCCGGGTGCTGCAAATATGACAGAAAAAAATAATCTGTCGGGTTATTGCTCTCCATTAAAGAATAGCCATGTTGTGGCTAATACCATTCGACCTGAAAACAGGTAGGAAGCATGGCTATTCTTTACAATTTTCAAAAATCAAATAAGTTAAATACCGAGGATTAATAATCACAAAAGAATGTGGTTATCAATTGCTTGCAAATATTATGTATACACCAAAAATTAATTTTTTAAACAAATGAAACAGTTCCTATTAGGAATAGTATGCTTGGTTGGAAGTGCTATTCTCTCTTCGTCTTGCCAAAAAGTTGGATCAATTGAAACAGATACTACACCGGTAAATTTTGATGCCGCTTATGTGGTTAATGGTCAGAGTAATACCATTTCTGTCATAAATCTTTCCACCAATACTGTTGACAAAACCATCAGTTTACCAATGCTTCAAAGTAGCTCTGTTGCAGGAATGATGGGCTCCGGCATGGTGAATATGTGGCCGCATCAAATTTCCCTTTCTCCGGATAAAAGCAAGATGGTCATCTCCTTTCCCGGGAGTGATTTCACTGGCGGTTCAGGAATGATGCTCTCTTCCTTTACATCCGGAAGTATGATGGGCAATCTCTCCGCCTCGTTGCAAACTCAAGGTAAAATACTGATATTGGACGCTGTAACCGGAGCAACCATCAAAGAGCTCACCCTCGATGGAATTGCTTTTAATGCGGTTTACTCTCCCGATGGCAAAGAATTGTGGACAGCCGTTATGCTGCCAGTGGGGAAAGTTAAGGTGTTTGATGCCAGCAACTATGCGTTGTTAAATACAATTACAGTAGGACAGATGCCGGCCGAAGTCTCCTTCTCAGACGATGGCAAGAAGGTTTTTGTGGCAAATGGTATGTCAAACAATGTGACGGTAGTCGATGCAATCACCAAACAAATTCTTGAAACTACAACTTCTGGCAACTATCCGGTTGGCGCATGGCCAGGGATGGGCGGCATGATGTATGTTGACAACGAAAAAGACCAGACTATCAACATGATGAACAGTACAACCGGTATGATGACAGGCACAGTGCAGCTTGGATTTACACCTGGGATGGCCGCTGCAAATACGATGATGAACCAGATGTGGGTGACTGATCCCAGTGGGAATAAAGTTCATGTCTGGACAAATACCAACTCCGGATACGTGATAAGTGGAACCGTAACCGTGGGTAATGGTGCATCTGCTATTGCTTTTAACAAAGAAGGCACGACCTGCTATGTAACCAATGAGACAGATGGAACTGTCTCTGTCATCAATGTGGTTACCATGAAGGAGATGATGAAAATTAATGTTGGCAAAAAGCCCAACTACATCGTCCTGAGATATAAATAAATGACCGATGATCAAATTAATACACAAGATATAAATAGAATATCATGGGAATAAGATTGGGAAATTATTCGTTTACCGGACCTGTTGAATCAATTGATGACATCAACGACAGGTCGGGTGTATATGCAATAGTTTGTGATGTGGATCATGAAAATTTCTTGCTGGACGTTGGAGAGAGTTCAAAATTGAGAACAAGAATTGAAAATCATGACAAAAAAGATTGTTGGATAAAGCATTGCAACGGAAAATTAAATATTTATATCCATTACACACTGTTGAGAAAACAACCTCGAAGAGTACTTATTGAACAAGAATTAAGGGAATTATTTCAACCCGGTTGCAAAACAGAAACAAGAATATGGTTCAAATGAAAAAATTTGTTACGCTAATGCTAATGACAGTGTTCGTAATTGCATTCACTGGCTGTGGAAGACATATTGCCCAGCAAAAAACAATTAATCAGAAAGTTACCTATCTATGTCCAATGCACATAGAGTATATTTCGTCTCAACCTGGCAAATGTCCGAAGTGTGGAATGGCTCTGATATCTTTCGAAGATTATCAAAAATCAAAATCCGTTAATCCTGCACAAAACCGGATGCCAGATAGCCATTCCGGGATGGGGGGAAGCGGCGGAGGTCATGCAGGTCATCATTAATCATTTAAAAATCTATGATCATGAAGAGAATTATTTTCGGTATTTTAATGGTCTTAATTGCTACATCATTTTCCTCCTGTATGATGATGATGCCGGGTCATATGTCCGGTTCAATGCAGGAGGAACATAACCATGTACATTCAAATGGAAAGATCGATCCGGTTTGTGGAAAACAAGTGAATGATGGAAGTTCCATTACATACGATTACAAGGGCAATACCTATTACTTTGAGAGTGATCAGTGTCTGGCAGTATTTAAAAATGATCCTGGCCACTTTGTACAAAAACAAGAGAATGAAAACCATAAAAAAGCATGGACAAAGGCAGGTATGATAGGAGGTGCAGTTGCTATGACCGCCATGATGGTGGTGATGCTGACCCGGGTGTTGTAATTTTCAGATACATTTTCTGTAAAAAACTATGATGTATGTTTAATAGACTCGTCAAATATTTTCTTGAAAACAGGCTGATTACCTTTATTTTCCTCATCTCTTTCGTGGTGCTTGGCATGGTCTATATGCCCTTCAACTGGAAGTCGGATCTCTTTCCCCGAGATCCGATTGCGGTTGATGCGATTCCTGATATCGGGGAAAACCAGCAGATTGTAGCTACAGAATGGATGGGGAGGTCTCCCAAAGATATCCAGGATCAGGTTACTTACCCTTTGACAACTGCCCTGCTTGGGATCCCGGGCGTTCAAACGGTGCGCAGTACCTCCATGTTTGGAATGTCGTTCATTTACATCATTTTCAAAGACAATATAGAGTTTTACTGGAGCAGATCCCGGATTCTGGAAAAGCTTAACTCACTACCCTCAGGCACCTTACCCGCCGGTGTTCAGCCAACCTTAGGGCCTGACGCGACAGCATTGGGTCAGATTTTCTGGTACACCCTCGAAGGGCGTGACCCAAAAACCGGAAAACCCAATGGTGGCTGGAACCCGCAGGAGCTAAGGTCAGTCCAGGATTTCTATGTAAAATACGGTCTTTCCACTGCCGAGGGGGTTTCTGAAGTGGCATCCGCAGGCGGATTTATCAAGGAATACCAGGTCGACCTAAACCCGGAAGCCTTGAAAGCATTCAATGTTTCGGCGATGGATGTGATGAATGCCGTACGCAAAAGCAACCTCGACATTGGCGCTGAAACAATGGAATTGAACAATGTGGAGTACATTATCAGGGGTTTGGGCTATGTCAAAAATTTAGAGGATCTTGAACTTTCAGTTGTCACCGTTCGGAACAATGTGCCGGTA
Source organism: uncultured Tangfeifania sp. (assembly GCA_964358545.1). Taxonomy (GTDB): domain Bacteria; phylum Bacteroidota; class Bacteroidia; order Bacteroidales; family Prolixibacteraceae; genus CAINVV01. The sequence continues at coordinate 9,635 of CAYHQN010000041.1, forward strand.
CGTATCAAGGATGTGGCCCGGGTTGCATTTGGTCCGGCAACCCGTCGTGGTGGTTTGGACAAATCAGGTTCCGAAGCAGTGGGAGCTGTCGTTGTTGCCCGCTATGGTTCCAATCCCATGGAGGTGATCAACAATGTAAAGGAAAAGATAAAGGAGATTCAGGCCGGTCTACCCCAAAAAACTTTGCCCGATGGTACTGTTTCCAAAGTAACCATTGTCCCGTTTTATGACCGCACCGGATTGATCATGGAGACCATCGGAACCCTTGAATCCGCACTCTCACACGAAATCCTGATCAGTATCATCGTCATCATTGTCCTTGTCATGAACCTGAGGGCCTCGCTGATCGTCGCCGGATTACTTCCGATTGGTGTATTGATGACTTTTATCCTGATGCGCATTTTTGGCGTAGAAGCCAATATTGTTGCCCTATCGGGGATAGCCATAGCCATCGGAGTGATGGTGGATATCGGGATAGTGGATGTTGAGAATATTCTCAGGCATCTTGAAATGCCTGAGAACAAAGGCATCAAAGGTAAGAAACTGATGTCGGTTATCTACCTTGCGACAACCGAAGTGCGTGCTGCGGTAGTTACTTCCATCGCCACCACCATCGTAAGCTTCCTGCCGGTTTTTGCCATGCAGGCAGCCGAAGGAAAGCTTTTTCATCCTTTGGCATTCACCAAAACGTTTGCGCTGATTTCAGCCTTCCTGCTAGGCATCATTGTTTTGCCTACTTTGACCTATCTCTTTTTCAATATTCGTGTTGATACTAAGAAAATTCGCCGGATTTGGAACGGCAGCCTGATGGTTGCGGGAATTTTGTTTGTAATTATCTGGCACACATGGCCCGCCCTGGCCCTGGTTGCGGTAGGCGTCAATAACCTGCTCGATGATCGCTGGACCGATAATCGAAAGGAATTTCCGAATTATATCAACATTGCCATCACCGTACTGGTGGCATCCTGGTACCTTACCATAGAGTGGCTTCCATTGGGCGCTCACAACAGCACCTTCGTGAACTTCCTGTTTGTCGGTGGAATTATTGCCATCATTCTTGCGGTATTGATGTCTATGGTCCATTTTTATGAAGACATTATACGTTGGGCGCTGGCCAACAAACAAAAATTCCTCATTATCCCGGCTGTCACCTTACTATTTGGACTGTTGGTTTGGCTGGGTTTCAATAAAACATTCGGTTTTATAGCTTCAGGCGCCGAAAAAATTGGGTGGAAAAATTTCAGGCAAACAGCTTTCTGGCAGGGACCTTCAAAAGCTTTTCCGGGTACGGGAAAAGAGTTTATGCCTTCCTTAAATGAAGGCTCGTTCCTGTTGATGCCAACCAGTATGCCGCATTCAAGCATTGAAAAGAACCTACAATATATTGAGACACTTGATAAACGTCTTTCTATTATTCCTGAAGTAGAGGTTGCCGTTGGCAAATGGGGACGTGTAAACTCTGCATTAGATCCGGCGCCTGTGCAAATGTTTGAGAATACCATCAACTACCGGTCAGAGTACATTCTCGATGAAAATGGACAGCGTATGCAATTTAAAGTGGATAGGGAAGGCAGTTATATTCTCAAAAGCGGTTCTAAGTACAATTTTAAAAAGGAAGGATTTAGGGTAATTTCTGCTGATAGCCTTATCCCTGCCGATAATGGTGAGTATTTCCGCCAATGGCGACCGGAGATCAAGAAGCCAAATGACATCTGGAACGAGATCGTAAAGGTGACCAACATTCCCGGATTGACCTCTGCCCCAAAGTTGCAGCCCATTGAAGCCCGTCTGGTGATGCTCTCAACAGGTATGCGCGCCCCGATGGGATTGAAAGTATTTGGTCCCGACCTGGAATCCATAGAAAAAGGAGGCATGCAGCTTGAGCAGGCGCTGAAAGAGGTGCCATCAATCAAAGCCTCCGCTGTCTTTTACGACCGTGCGGTAGGCGCTCCTTATCTTGAAATCAAACTCAACCGCGAAGCGATGGCCCGCTATGGCATGACTGTCAATGATGTGCAGGAGATTCTGCAGGTGGCCGTGGGAGGTATGGCACTAAGTAATTCTGTTGAAGGGCGTGAGCGCTTTCCCATTCGGGTCCGGTATGCCCGCGAATTGCGCGATAATCCTGATGATCTCAAACGTATCCTGATCCCGGCTATGAATGGTATTCAAATTCCACTAAGTGAAATTGCCGATATCGATTACACCCGCGGTGCACAAATGATCAGAAGTGAGAATACTTTCCTGAATGGCTATGTAATTTTCGATAAGAACGAAGGCAAAGCAGAGGTGGATGTTGTGGAGGAAGCAACAAATTTCCTTCAAAAGAAGTTGAGTTCGGGCACCCTCATTTTGCCTGCCGGAGTATCTTATAAATTTGCAGGCAATTACGAACATCAGTTGAGGGCTACCAAACGGCTGGCGATTGTTATACCCATTAGTTTGCTCCTGATATTATTATTGCTGTTTTTCCAATTTAAAACAGTAACAGCTTCATTTATACATTTTTCCGGTGTATTTGTAGCCTTTGCCGGTGGGTTTATCATGCTGTGGCTGTATGGCCAGGATTGGTTCTTCAATTTTTCTGTGGCTGGAATAAACCTGCGGGATATGTTCCAAATGCACCCAATCAATTTGAGTGTGGCGGTCTGGGTTGGATTTATCGCCCTCTTCGGAATAGCTACCAATGATGGGGTAATAATGGGTACCTATATTCATCAGGTATTCGAAGACCGACATCCTGCTACTGTTCACGATGTTCGCGAAGCTGTGGTTTCCGCAGGAATGAAACGTGTGCGACCGGCTATGATGACCACGGCTGTTGCAGTTATCGCCTTGTTGCCCGTTTTATCATCAAATGGAAAAGGATCTGATATTATGATACCCATGGCTATACCCATGTTTGGTGGCATGGTTATCCAGGTGATGACGGTATTTGTTGTGCCGTTATTTCAGGCGATGTGGAGGGAAAATGCTGTGACTCACAAAAACAAAATTGCAGATCAACCCATTAATAATCAAGACAAAGATGAAATCTAAGGTCTATAAAAAAATACTGTTCTTGTTGCTTGCTCTTGGTAGTTGGGTTATAGGTAATGGTCAGGAGCAGACTGATTCTTTATTTAACTATCTTGAAATTGCAGCAAAAAACAACCCAACGGTACTTCAAAAGTATGCTGAGTATCAGGCTGCTTTGCAAAAAATACCGCAGGTTGGCAGTCTACCCGACCCTGATGTTACGCTCGGGGTTTTCATCAAGCCCATGGAACTGATCGGGGGAAATCAGGTAGCCGATATTCGCCTGATGCAAATGTTTCCCTGGTTTGGTGTGCTGAAGAATGCCAAGGATGAGATGAGTTTGATGGCAAAAGCAAAATACGAATTGTTTCGCGATGCCAAATTGCAGGTATTCTTTGATGTACAGCGTACCTGGTACGAATTGCACAAGGTGAAGCAGAATATCCGTATCTCGGAGAAAAACATTGAGCTTCTTCGAACGATCGAAAGATTAGCGATAGTCAGGTTCAAAGCGGTTCCTTCGGGAAACAGCGCTACAACCTCAAACAGAATCAGTTCATTGTCTCCCTCTTCAAATTCTTCTTCAGGATCGACCGGAATGAACAGCATGGGAGGAAATTCTGGAAATACAGCAGGATCAGTCACTAATCAGGCGACATCGCCGATGTCTGGCAGCCCAATGGGTTCCTCTTCCGGCAGTTCCGGACTTTCGGATGTTTATCGAATTCAGATAGAAATGGGTGAGCTTCACAACAATATTGAACTGTTAAAAAATCAGCGGAATACAATTACTGCTCAGTTTAACAGCTATTTAAACCGGTTGCCTGGTACAGCAGTTACTCTTCCAGACACATTAATTGCAGGTAATTACCAGCCATATTTTCCCGCAATTTCTGACAGTATTCTGAGCAACAATCCGATGCTGGGTATGCTTCAGTTTGAGCAACAATCGCTCGAAGCCCGCAAGCAAATGGTTACAAAGATGAGCTATCCGATGGTTGGTTTAGGTTTGAATTATTCACTCATCAATAAAAGTGAAATGTCCACCTCCCCCATGAATGGCAAAGACATGATTATGCCAATGGTAACGGTTACTTTGCCCATTTACCGGAAGAAATACAAGGCCATGCAAACCGAAGCCGACTTTTTGAAATCGGCCAATTCGCAAAATTACATGGCTGCGGCTAATTCGCTTCAAACCGAGTATTATCAGGCGATGCAATTGTACCAGGATGCACAGCGAAGAACAAAACTCTATGCAGATCAATATCGTTTAGCGTCAAAAACGCTCGATATCCTGTTCAAAAGTTTTGCATCTTCAAGTGCCAGTCTCACTGATATTTTGCGTGTCAGACAGCAAACGCTCGATTACGAATATAAACAAATAGAAGCTATTGCAGATTACAACACTTCAATTGCATGGCTCAAACGATTAATGGCATTTTCACAAATTCAGTAACCTGGAAATTCAAATAAGATGAAAAAAATCTTTTCAAATAAATACGTCCGCTTTAGCCTCATTCTTATAGGAGGTATCTTACTCGGATGGATATTCTTCCATTCCGCACCTGCCAAAGTGGAAACTCACGACCATGCAGCGGAAGCCGCGAAAGAAACAATCTGGACCTGTGCCATGCACCCTCAGATACGAATGCACGAACCAGGTAAATGCCCAATTTGCGGAATGACATTAATTCCACTTAACCAAGGCGGTACAACGATCGATCCTGACGCTATTCACATGACAAAAGAAGCGGCTCAACTGGCCAACGTCCTTACGTCGATCGTTTCAAAACAAAATCCGGTGAAGGAACTGCGTCTCTACGGAAAGGTTCAAGCTGATGAACGGCTTTTGCAAAGTCAGGTATCCTATCTTCCAGGACGAATCGAAAAATTAAATGTAAACTTTACCGGCGAAATCGTTCGAAAAGGACAAACATTGGCGGTTATCTATTCTCCTGATTTAGTAACAGCTCAGCAGGAACTGCTCGAAACAGCGGCTACAAAAGAGTCACAACAGGCACTTTATGAGGCATCAAAAGATAAACTTCGTCAATGGAAACTTTCTGATAATCAGATCGCATCCATAGAGACTTCCGGTAAAGTGAAAACTAATTTCGAAGTCTTTGCCAATACAACGGGTATCGTCTCTGCAAGACGCGTCAACACAGGCGACTATGTTTCACCGGGGTCGGTGTTGTTTGAGGTGGCCGATCTCTCGCATGTCTGGATCATGTTCGATGCTTACGAAAGCGACCTGCCATATTTGTCTCAGGGGCAAAAGGTTACTTTTACCATTCAGGCATTGCCTGGTGTTGACTATTCCGGAAATATCACGTTTATTGATCCGGTACTCGATCCTGTCGCCCGTGTTGCAAGGGTTCGTATTGAAGTTGACAACCGGGGTGGAAAATTAAAACCTGAAATGTTTGCAACCGGTATCGTTAAGGCAACCCTGAATGAATTGAAGGATAAAATGGTCATTCCCCGCTCTGCCGTTTTATGGACAGGCAAACGATCTGTTGTCTATGTAAAACAGACCAAATCTGATGAACCGGTTTTCAAAATCCGCGAAATAGAACTCGGCACAATGTTGGGAAACAGTTATGTGGTGATAAGTGGCCTAAAAGAAGGTGAAGAAGTCGTAACGCAGGGTGCATTTAGTGTCGATGCTTCAGCACAACTCGAGGGCAAACCGAGCATGATGAATCCTGAAGGAGGTAAAGTTTCATCCATGCCGGGAATGGATATGCCGGGCGATACCAAATCTAACGATAGTAAAAGTACGCCAGCGAAGGGAAAGCCTGCTGAAACGAAACCAGTCAAAGACAATTCAATGCCTGGTATGGTTATGCCTGGGGATAAAAAATAGAATAACAACTCATAAAATGTATGAATTATATAAATCTATTTAGGAATTGAGTAACACTTTCCAGACTCAGAGGACCCATCTTCGTTAATTGAAATTTTATGCACAATTAAAAAATTAAAATCATGAAAACATTACAAAAATTCGCAATGGTAATTGTTTTAATGACCCTTACACAATTCGCATCCGGCCAATCCGGCACTGATGTAAAACAAATCCTTTCAAAATCAGATACGAGAAAGGAAATCATGGACATGATTGCTAATGATAGTAATATGTCGAAAGAAATGATAGATGTGATGCATAAAATGAAGGGGGAAAATATGGATATGAAAGACATGCAGGACATGAAAGGCATGAACGACATGAAAGATATGCCGGGTAAGGACAGCGCCATGTACATACGAGATATGAAAAAAATGAAAATGCCGATGAAAAACGCAATGGATACAATCCACTTCCCTGACAATAACCCTGTCCTGAAAAAATCAACAAAACCGAATCAACAATAAATCAGTTTACAATGAAACAGTTTCTTTTCTTTTTATTGTTGATTCCTTTTTGCAGCATAGCGCAAAGCAACCGTTCCATGCAACAAGGTATGGATAAAGATTCGGTGATGCAAAAAACAACTACCTACAATTACCCTTTGCAAGAAGGGCCGACGAAACCGGGAATAGCTTATCATGGAAAGAAAGTGGAGTACGATTTGTACATAACCGACAGCATGGTAAACTTTACAGGCAAACGCCGCCATGCAATCGCTATCAATGGACAAATACCGGCGCCCATCCTTGAATTCACCGAAGGCGATACCGCCATCATCCGTGTTCATAACCTGATGAAGATGGAAACCTCTATTCACTGGCATGGCATATTGTTGCCCAATAAAGAAGATGGTGTTCCCTATTTGACTACATCGCCTGTTGAACCCGGCCAAACTTATACATTTACTTTCCCACTTATTCAAAGCGGCACATACTGGTACCACTCACATACGATGCTGCAGGAGCAAAGCGGCTTGTACGGTTCTATTGTAATCCACCCTGCCGAAAAAGGGCCGGTACTGAAAGAATATGTGTTGCTGCTTTCCGATTGGACGGATCAGAATCCAAATGAGGTATTGCGTTATCTAAAACGTGCCGGGGAATGGTATGCCATCAAAAAAGGCGCTTTGCAAAGTTATGGCGAAGCCATTGCCGCCGGTTACTTAAAAGACAAACTGAAACAGGAATGGCAGCGTATGCCCGCCATGGATGTGTCAGATGTTTATTACAATAAATTCCTGATGAACGGGCAGGAAAAAAATTATTTTAAAGATACAAAGCCCGGAGAAGTGATCAGGTTGCGCATCATCAATGGTTCTGCCTCCTCGTACTTCAATCTGCAATATGCAAACAGCTATATGCGGGTGATTGCCGCGGATGGCATTAATGTTAGCCCCATCTCTGTAAACAAATTGGAAATCGCTGTCGCTGAAACCTACGATGTATTGATTACAGTTCCCGAAAAAGGCGCTGCGGAATTAAGGGCTACCTCCTGGGATGTGATGGGCTATTCCTCCGCCTATTTTGGAAACGGGACCGAAATGAATGCTCCCGATATTTCCAAACTCAATTATTTTAAAATGATGCATGAAATGAACAGCATGAATATGAGTGGCATCAACATGGGCGGTATGGATATGAAGGGAATGGATATGAATAACATGAAAATGCAACCGGATACCATGCCCCAAAAAATGGATATGGATATGCGTAAGAGGGATGGCATGGACATGGGCAGTATGCAGGGAATGGATATGGCACTACCCGGGGAGTTTAATTATAATATGTTGCGGGCATTGCAACCCACCACATTGGATCCTTCCTTAAAACCAAGAGAAGTTAAACTAACGCTTACCGGCAATATGCTCCGCTATATTTGGTCTTTTGATTATAAAACTTTATCCGTGGCCGATAAAATCCTTATCCGCAAAGGGGAAAGGGTAAGGTTTGTTTTAACAAACAACACCATGATGCGCCACCCCATGCACCTGCATGGCCACTTCTTCCGCTTCATCAATACACAGGGAGACTATTCACCCATGAAACATACATTCGATATTAAACCCATGGAGACAGTTACCATTGAGTTTGAAGCAAACGAAGAACAGGACTGGTTTTTTCACTGCCATATATTATATCACATGATGAGTGGCATGGCACGCATTGTAAGTTATGAAGGCAGTGAGCAAAATGAATTTGCAAAAACAGGCTACAAAAAATTAAAAAAAGAAGATAACGCTCTTTATCCCTGGTACGATTTATCAGTACACTCACAGGGTGCATGGTTAAGTGGCAATATATCCAATAATAAAAATGCTTTGGAGTTTGAAGGCCGGGCTACCTGGAAAGGAAACTTTGAAACAGAAACACATTTACTCCGCTACCTTGATAAAAAACTGTTCCTCGCTTTTTTTGTAGGCTTTGATTACCGTAAAAACAAAACATTCCCGCAGTTCGATATGCCGAACAGCAAAGACAACCGTCATGTATTCGATGCAGGTTTTTATTACCTGCTGCCACTGCTGATAAGGTCAGAATGGAGGGTTGATAATACAGGCAAGCTGCGTCTGCAATTGGAAAGAAGGGATTTACCTCTTAGTAATAATTTCTTTTTCGACTGGCGGATAAATACCGATAAGGAATATACACTTAGCTTCCGGTATATGATAGCAAAATCTTTTTCCATCAGTACCAACTACGACAGCGATTATAAATGGGGCGCCGGTTTAACATGGCATTATTAATCAAAATATACTTATTGAATAATAATTTTTTAACCTTAAAATAAAACAATCATGGAATACTATTTTAGCAAAACAATTGCCGGAAGTTTCGACAACGCAATTCAAAAAGTTACAGAAGCTCTTAAAACTGAAGGTTTTGGGATATTGACAGAAATTGACATAAAAGCTACATTAAAGAAAAAGCTTGATGTGGACTTTTATAACTATAAAATTTTAGGCGCCTGCAATCCTCCTTATGCCTACAAAGCCTTACTGGCAGAGGATAAAATTGGAACCATGTTGCCTTGTAATGTGATAGTTCAGGAAAAAGTAGCAGGCCAGGTGGAGGTTTCTGCTGTTGATCCATCAGCCTCCATGCAATCAATAGAAAATAAAAATCTACAGGATATCGCCACTGAAATAAGGGCCAGGTTACAAAAAGTAATTGAGCAATTGTAGATATATTAAGAAGTAGTAACGTAGTATTTAAAAAATAAAATGATGAAGAAAATAATTTTAGGTTTTGCAATAGCAGCCACAACTTTGGCCGCCTGTGGTATCAACAGCAATAAATCAACAGAAAGTCAAAACGGGAGTAAAGACAAACAGGCCATCTCACAAACTGATAATGCAACAGTTACGGACGCAATGAACACATTTTCAATTAAAGAAATTGTAAGTCAATATTTGCAAATTAAAAACGGGTTAGCAAATGACAATGGAAAGGATGCAGCAAGTGCAGGCAATGCTTTTGTAGAATCAATAGGTAAAATAGACAAAACATCATTAACTGCCGAAAAAAAGAAAATATGGGACGATATTTCTGCCGATGCTAAAGAAATGGCTGAACACATTGGTGATAATCCCGATAAGCTCGAACACCAGCGTGAACATTTTGAAATGTTGAGCAAAGATATGTACGATTTGGTGAAAGCGTTTGGCAGTGGGCAGGTCTTGTATAAAGTTTTTGATTCAATGTCTAATGATGGGAAAGGTGCATTCTGGCTAAGCGAAACAAAGGAAATAAAAAATCCATATATGGGAAAAGCTATGCTCAACAGTGGTACAATTCAGGAAGAAATAAAATAGTCATGAGCCTTATTAAGAAAACAGGGGTAGCAAGTGGCATAGTATTTATTGTATTTATCGTAATTCAATTTATTCAACCTGCCCGTAACAAAAGCGACCTGTTATTGGCAACTGATATTTTAAAAACGGTAAGCATTTCTGATAGTGTGCAGGCTATATTAAAAAATGCCTGCTACGATTGCCATAGCAATAATACTAACTATCCCTGGTATAGCAGAGTGCAGCCAGTTGGTTGGTTTTTAGAGAACCATATCAACAAAGGTAAGGAACAACTAAATTTTAGTGAATTTGGATCCTATTCGGTAAGGAAACAAAAAAGCAAATTAAAGTCAATGGCGAACCAGATTGAGAAAGACCAAATGCCGCTGTCTTCATATACAATAATTCATCGCAACGCACGATTATCTCAGGAAGATAAAAAAGTACTAGTGGACTATCTGAATGCTTTGCAGGATAGTTTACTATAACCTTCCAATCAAAAATTAATGACATGGGAATTAAATTAGGAAAACATTCATTTACCGGACCTATCGCATCGATCGATGATCTCAAAGACAAGTCGGGGGTATATGCTGTTATTTGCAATGTGGATAATGATTTTTTTTATTGGACGTTGGTGAGAGTTCAAAATTGAGAACAAGAATTGAGAACCACGACAAAAAAGAGTGCTGGATAAAAAATTGTAATGGTCAATTGAAAATTTATGTTCACTATACAGCATGTTTAAAGCAACAAGGAAGATTACTTATTGAGCAGGAATTAAGAGAATTATTTCAACCAGGCTGTAAGACAGATAAAAATATTTGGTTTAAATAAAATTACCTCAACTGACGGGGTGACTAAGAGTGACCCCGTCAGTTTTGAACTCCTCGTCATCGGATCAATAAATAATGTTACTTTCTTCCATATTTTACCCGCCATGGGATTTGTGATTGCTATGTCATAATGGCACAAGAGGTTCCGGAAAGTTTGCCAATGTTAAAAGACCACCAACTTTAGCTCCTTCTAATTTTCAGGAAACTTCGATATATCGCTCGCTAAAGCTCTTAAATTTATGTGAATGATGTAACTTAAATCTAAAATTGTGTAACAATTTCTTAATCCAAATAATCACCTTTGTAAGGTCACACACTGAACATTGCAAAAAATGCGCAGGATCAGGTAGTATCTGCGCAGTTGAATGGGGCAATATATAATTTGTGAGAAATTATCTGGTGAAAAAACTATTATCCATCTCATTCGCTTTACTCATCCTGCTCTCGGGCATGCATTTCACTATTGACACACACTATTGTGGAGGTGAATTCGCAGCTTCCAAAGCATCATTTTTGGGTGAACTGGCTTCATGTGGTATGGAAGGTATTGTTGCTGAATGTGCTATTACAGACATTCATCTTAAAAAACATTGTTGCGACGATAAGGTTTCTGCTCTTGTAGTCGATCCCAATTACGCTCCTTCGTTTTCCAATTTTACCACGTTTGCACAACATATTCTGCAGGTTTACATTATACCTGTAAGTTCTGAAGTTCATTCACTCACCTCTATAAATCTTATAAGCACAAATGTCAGTCCGCCAGACAATTTTCTGATACATGCGGTATCCTTGCCCAAAATTTGTGTTTTCCTGATTTGATGTTAATCCCCCGATTCTTTTAGTTTGAAAGGTTATGCAACCTTTTCTGCTATGGATTTTTTTGTCCTGATACGTGACCCGTAAGCTTGCGGATGATGCTATTAACCAATTTATTAACATCAATTTTAAATAATCATAAATAATTCATAAAATGAAAAATATAAAAAAGGAAGCAGGGAAAATCTACACCTGCTCCATGCATCCTGAAGTGAGGTCGGATAAACCCGGTAAATGCCCAAAGTGCGGAATGACCTTGATAGAGAAAAATAGAGTGTTTATTCAAAATATTCGGGCAACAGCGAACCTGAAGGCCGGGTAACAGCGGAACTGAAGAAAAATTTAAATAGTTAAACAAAATGAAAACAAAAATTCTAATAACAGCACTCGCTTTAATAATAAGCGGCACAATGGCTTTTGCACAAAGCAAAACCAAATCAGACATAAATCAATCAACATTAACAGAGACAGAAATGCAAAAGAATTCGGTTTATTATACCTGTCCTATGCATCCCGAAGTGAGGTCGGATAAGCCCGGCAAATGTCCCAAATGCGGAATGGATTTGAAAGAAATGACTAATGTGGCAAAATCCTACACCTGCCCCATGCACCCGGATGTTGTAAGCGACAAGCCGGGTAAATGCACAAAGTGCGGTATGGACCTGGTAGAAAAGAAGCAACCGGTAAAATCAAAAACTAAAACCAAAGGTGGTAGCTGCTGCGGATAGCTTCACATTAGATTTTGGAATAAACGATATGAAACGAGCCATGGGAGATAATCTCACACAGGTGGATGATTATTTTTGGCGAGTTCCATCTGACAATTAAACAAACAAATTATAAACAGATGAAAATACTTTTAGCTATAGATGGCTCTGCACATAGCAAAGCAGCAATTGAGGAGGTTGCCCGAAGATTATTTCCGCTCAACACGAAAGTACGCATTGTTTCTGCATACGAAAAGATTCCGTTAATAACGACTGAGGGACCGTTGGGTGTGTCTCAGGAGTTTTATGCTGAATCCGACCGCCTTGCTTTAAAGGCGGCAGAAGATACAATCGAAAATACAGCTAAATTTTTGCGTAAGAAAAATCCCACGTTAACTATTACAACTGCTGTTATTGAAGGTACTCCAAAGAGCGTCATTCTCGAAGAGGCCGAAATATTCGGCGCTGATTTGATTGTCGTTGGCTCTCATGGGTGTGGGGTTGTTGAACGCTTTCTGCTGGGCTCGGTTTCTCATGCAGTTTCATTACATGCAAAATGTTCTGTGTTGATTATACATAAATAAAGTAATCGGGCAACAGCGAACCTGAAGACCGGACAACAGCGGAACTGAAGAAAAAAAGAAAAATAAAATGAAAAATTCTAAAAATCGCATTGACGCTTGCCTCGTATGCGCCACTGAATGTGAAGAATGTGCAACCTGTTGCATCAACCTGAACGACAAAAACAATTTAAAATCTATTGCACTTTGTCGTGACTGTGCAGACATTTGCGCTCTGTGTGCGAGATTTGAAGCAAGAGGTTCATCATTCTGTGATGCACTATGCAAACTTTGTATAGAAGTTTGTGTTGCTTGTGCTACTGAATGTGAAAAGCCTTCAGCCCCTGATTGTTGTAAAAAAACTGCCAGTGCTTGCAAAAAATGTGCAGTTGAATGCAGCAAAATGTAATCAATTAAAATTTCCCTCGCGCAGAGTCCCATAATGGAGACTCTGCGTAGGGAAAAATTAAAAAACTATACAATGAACAAGCATTTATTTTGGATGATTATCGGTTGCACAGTTCCCCTGTTGCTGATTTTCCTTTTGCCATTATTTGGCATTTCCGGAAATTACACATTTCTCATTTTTATAGTTGCAATGTTCGCCTGTCATTTATTGATGCCCATGCATCATGGGGATCATGAACATGACGGACATAAAGAACATTCTGAAACCACTAATACAGATAAACATGAATCGCATCATCATTAAAAAATTCGGATTAGCATTCGGTTTAACGGGTGCATTGCTATATTTCGGTTGTGCAATAGTCATGCTCATATTAGGCCCTGACAGCACAGTAAAATTTTTCAATACGCTGCTGCATGGCGTTGATGTTTCTACCATAATAAGAATTAAAATCTCACCAGTAGAAGTGCTCTTGGGTCTTGTGCAAACATTTATTCTTTGTTGGCTGATCGGTGCTTGCATTGCAGCCATATATAATGTTTCATTCAATAAAAAATTATAAACTCAATTTTATTTATCTTAAAAAATAATCAAATGAAAAAAATTATTATTCTTCCTTTCGCATTTGTAATGTTGTTTTCACTAACACAATGCAATAATCCAGCACCTGAAAAACTTATCAGCAATGCAGAAACGCGCGGTAAAATTATTTCTGCATTGATGAACGATGATGCTTATATGAATGAAGTGATGGATTCTATGATGATAAAACATCCTGATGTAATTCTCTCTACTGTTTTTGTCTTAGCAAAAAATGATATGCATACTCAGGAGAACATGATGGATAAAATGATCGACATGTGTAAAATGGATTCATCTATGTGCAAAATGATGATGGGTAAAACTATGGAAATGTGTGATATGGACAAATCAAAATGCAGTATGATGATGGGTTCAATGAAAGAACATCCAAAAGGAATGCAGTCAATGAAAGACATGGGCATGTGCGACATGAAAGGGATGGACATCAATCACAAAAAATAAAAGCAACATAAATAACAATAATTCAATTAACAATTTAATACATAAATTATGTTCTACGATGGTTATCATTTCTGGGGAATGCACCTTATATGGTGGTTCATTTGGATTATCCTGCTTTTTTGGATTTTCGCAATGCCTTATGATGTCCCTGGTCAGCGAAAGAAAAAAGATTCTCCTCTTGACATTTTGCAGAAGCGATTTGCTTCCGGGCAAATTACAAAAGAAGAGTATCATGAAAGTAAAAAAATGTTGGAAAGCGATTTGACAAAATAAGCTTTCTGAATTTTCTCTCCTGTGCAGAGTCTCCGATTCGGGACTTTGCGCAGGGATACTTGATAAAATCATTAAAATTTAAAAATAGAAATTATGAAAACAAACAATTATTTAAAGGTACTTCTGTTGGCATTCGTTGTAACTTTCGTGTTTGGTGCCTGTCAGAAAGATAATCAATCAGTAAACAAGAACGTTGAAGGCACCTATGTTGGTAATTTCACAACAACAAGCACTCTGAAAAGCGCTCAACTTGCTGCAAATATCAATAGTTCGGCCACCGCTGTAGTGAGCAAATTAAATGATGAACAAATTAAAATTCATTGTTTTGGCGATGAATTGGATTCAACTTTTATTCTCAACATGTACGACAACGGAGATAGCCTGATGGTTTGCCTTGACGGTCAGGATTTTAAAAACGAGTACGGACACATGATGGGCGACGGATCCATGATGGAAAGTGGAAATATGATGGGAAATAATTCAACAGAATGGGGCAGGCACATGAATGGAGAACACAAGGTTGGCGATCATCATTTTGGTGGATTTGACATGCAGAATGGCACATTTGGCTATAGCTTCAAAATGATGGCAGGTAGCTCGACATACTACAAGAAATTTCAGGGCACGAGGAAATAAGTAAAACATCTTGATATTCAAGACTTTAATTATTTCAGTCATTTTAGTTGATATCGTCATACTGGCATTGGGAGTGAAACTTCTTTTCAATAAAGATGGTGAATTTACAGCACACTCCTGTGCCCTTGATGATAGCATTTCGGAAAAGAATGAAGTTTGCTCCAAATGTGAGCTAAAAGATTTGGTGGATTGTACTGATAATAAAAAAAATTTGTAATATATATTTAACCGTAAAATAAAAAAAAGGAATGTCATGAATTCTAAAACGCGATTTTTACAAATAGGGGCATTTTCTGCTATTTTTCTATTATCAGCTTGCGGAGGAGGTCAACAGAAAGCAAATAAAAAAAGTGAAACGTCTTCCGAACATGTGCCTATTGCGAATCAACCTCTGAAGGGAAGCAATACGGATATGCATCAACAGCACAATAATCTGGCAAGGAATTTTTCTCACAAGGATATTGTTATCCTCGAACATCCTTACCAATTGGCAGAGGCAACCAAAACTGAGATGGAACAGGTAATCGATGCCTATATCCAATTAAAAGATGCATTCGTTAATGATGATGAACAAGCCACAGATAAAGCAGCCGGGTTAATGGCCCAAAAAGTAGCTGCTGTTGTTCCGACCAAGCTGCAAGCTGAAGGCCTTGAAGCATGGCATAATCATCAGGCTGTTTATGAATCAAAGCTGAAGGAAATGCAGCACATCAAGGGGCTGGATAATAAACGTTCCTATTTCAGCCATATTTCAGAACTCATGTATTGTACAATTAAAAGTTTCGGGTTGAAACAAGGAAATTTATTTGCAATCTTCTGCCCAATGGCTTTTGACGGTAAAGGAGCATATTGGATCAGCGACAGCAAAACTATACAAAATCCATATCTGGGAAGTAAAATGCCCACTTGTGGCGAAGTCAAGGAAGAATTATAATGCAAAAATCAAAAATGGAACATCAACATCAACCCGAAGCGCCTGCAAAAAAGGCAACAGACGATCATTCAAAAATGGACCACGGCTCCAAGAATCATGGAGACAGCCCATTTATGGGAATGGAAGGCCATAATCATCATGCTATGATGATTGCTGATTTTAAAAAGCGGTTTTATCTGGTGCTCATTCTGTCAGTTCCCATCGTACTGTTGTCAACCATGATACAGAAATTTATTGGTGTCGATTGGCAATTCCCAGGTTCCAAGTATATTTTACTTGCCTTATCGTCAGTGGTGTTTTTTTACGGTGGCTGGCCCTTTTTTAAAGGATTGGTTATTGAAATAAAAACAAAGAATCCCGGCATGATGTTTTTAATTGGCTTTGCCATAACCGCAGCTTATATCTATAGTGTTGCTGTAGTTTTTGGTCTGGAGGGTATGGATTTTTTCTGGGAACTGGCAACACTAATCCTGATCATGCTTTTGGGACATTGGATCGAAATGAAATCAATTGCAGGGGCATCAAAAGAATTAGAGTTACTGGTTCAGTTGATGCCAGCCGATGCTCACATGGTAATGCCTGATATGGTGCATGATGTAAAGACTGATACGCTGAAAGAGAACGATATCATACTTGTCAAGCCAGGTGAAAAAGTTGCAGCTGATGGATTAATTTTAGAAGGGGAAAGCTACCTGAATGAATCCATGATTACCGGAGAATCAAAGCCTGTTCAGAAAATAAAAGGCCAAAAAGTAATAGCAGGTTCAATTAATGGTAATGGATCGATTAAAGTGACAGTATCTCATAGCTCAAAAGATTCTTACATCTCGCAATTGGTAAAGTTGGTTGATGATGCGCAAAAATCAAAATCCAAAACCCAGTTACTGGCCGACAAGGCCGCAAAATGGTTAACCATTATTGCCATTGTTGCAGGTATTGGTACATTTCTATTTTGGTTTTTAACAGGGGAAACGTTAGCCTTTGCTATGGAAAGAATGGTGACGGTAATCGTTATTTGCTGTCCTCATGCTTTAGGACTTGCAGTGCCTTTGGTCGTCGCAAAATCAACAGCCATATCGGCAAAAAACGGATTGCTGATCAAGGACAGAATCGCATTTGAAAATTCCAGAAAAATCACGACCATCGTATTCGATAAAACAGGCACCCTTACTGTAGGGAAATTTGAAGTCTCAAAAATCGTTTCCCTGAAAAAAGAACTTACTGAAGATGAAATTATTCGCATTGCATCTGCATTGGAACAACAATCAGAGCATCCTATTGCAACAGGTATTCTACTTAAAGCAAAAGACTTATCTGTCGATATTCCTTCACCCGAAAACTTTAAAGCCATCACCGGGAAAGGTATTGAAGCCACCGTGGAAGGTAAAAAGGTATTGGTTGTCAGCCCCGGCTATTTGAAAGAAAATAAGATCGCTGTTCCCGATGATTTTAAAGCCGATGATACTGAAACGGTTGTATTTGTAATCATCAACAATGAACTGGCAGGTTACATTGCTTTGTCTGATGAGATTCGACCGGAATCCGCCGAAGCGATCAAGACTTTAAAAGAAAACCACATTAAATCAATTTTGCTAACCGGCGATAACAGTAAAGTAGCAAAAAGTGTCAGCGACAAATTGGGTTTGGATAGTTTTATTGCCGAAGTACTACCCAATCAGAAATTAGAAAAGATAAAAGAACTTCAAAGTAAGGGTGAATTTGTAGCAATGACAGGCGATGGCGTAAATGACGCGCCAGCGCTTGCTCAGGCCGATGTAGGTATTGCTGTAGGTTCTGGAAGTGATATTGCGGCGGAAACTGCTGGCATTGTTCTGGTAAACAGTAATCCAAAGGATATTGTGGGTCTGATTCTGTTTGGAAAAGCAACGCAACGCAAAATGATTCAAAACCTGATCTGGGCAACAGGTTATAATATTGTGGCATTGCCCCTGGCCGCCGGAGTGCTTTATTCCTGGAACATACTCCTCACTCCCGCCATGGGTGCGGTGCTGATGTCAGCCAGCACGGTAATCGTGGCCATCAACGCGAGACTGCTTCGGCTCAAAGACGAGCCTAAATCGGATACCAAAGCTGAACATCACCCATATGCGAAAGATAAGGCCAAACCTGAAGTAAAATCCGGGCATCAACATGTAGTTAAGGACAAGCCTAAGCCTAGTTCCAATAAATAATCAATTTTTAAACAACGGTTGCAGGAATTTTCGATTAACAGGAAAAACTTAGCGACCAAAATCAAATAGTAATATTTACAAACAAAAAATCATGACCATGAAAGATTCTAAATTAGTGACCAAAGATCCCATCTGCGGAATGACCGTGGACGAGGCAACCGCTCTCAGCGCCGAACGCGATGGAAAAATGTACTATTTCTGCTGCGACCATTGCCGGCAAAAATTTCTGTCCACACCTGCCGGTGCTAAGCCGGAAGGCAAGTCTGGATGCTGTTGCGGATAAAGTATGCCAGAGTGGTACTTAACAATGGGCTGGGATAGCGTAACATCTGAAAACGTGTGAATTATATAAATTCATTCATGAATTATGCAACACTTTCCCGTTTTAAAAGAATCATCTTCGTTAATTGGAATTTTATTCACATTTAAACATTTAAGTTATGAAAACATCACTGAAAATTACATTGTTTATTGCCTTAGTTGCAATGATAACCTCCTGTGCAGCACTAAAAGAAAACTCTACATCAGATAATAAAACAGATCCTGTTTGTGGAATGAAGGTTGCTAAATCTAATGCATACCATTACAAATATGAAGGCACTACCTATTATTTTGACAAGTATGAATGCAAGCAAACTTTTAAAATGAACCCCACAAAATTTATAGGCAAGTAATAATTTATTAAAAAAACAATTTATCAATAATTTAAAAACTAAAATCATGAAAACATTACAAAAAATCACCTTGTTTATAGCTTTAGTAGCGCTGATCGCATCGTGCCAATCCAATACAGATGTCAACAAAATTTTCTCAAATCCTGATACAAAAAAGGCTATCATCGACAAAATTGCCAATGATAGTAATCTGTCAAAAGAAATGGTGGAGACTATGATGAATAGCAATAACGGTAAAATGATGATGCTGGGAAATGATAAGATGACGATGATGATGATGATGGAAAATCATGGGAAAATGATGAAAGATGATCCTGGTATGATGAAAAGAATGATGTCCGATATGATGGAAACATGCAAAAGTGACACTGCGATGTTGTCTTCAATGTGTAAAAACATGATGCAAAGCCCACAAATGATGGACATGATGCACAAAAACATGGGGGGAAAGATGGATATGAAGGGTATGAAGAAAATGGAAGGGATGGATCATAAAACAAAACTTATTCAATAATGGACGGAATGCATAATGGTTGGGGAATGGGATATGGATATGGCTGGATGATCGGCTTCGTCGTTCTTGTTATTGTCATTTTGCTGGCTGTTAAGCTGATGAACAAAAACAACAATTCAAAATCTGCCAAATAATTAGTCTTCGCCGGATGTTTTGAGAGAAGGGTATGCCCATTGCTTCTTCCTGAATAACAAATTTTGAATTGCATTACAACTGACGGGGTCACTCATAGTCACCCCGTCAGTTTTGGGAGAAGAATACCTAAAACACCATCTTCAGAAATAAAACCGGAGTAAGTGGAACTGAACTGGAATAAATACGAAAGTCGCCAAGAGCAGGTGTTAGCTGGAAATTTTTGAGGTTGGCATACCTCAGGTTCTGTGTATCGAAAACATTAAGGACCGACAAACCAAGTTCACCGGAAAATCGTTTGGGTTTAAATCTATAAGTAACTGCTACATCGAATCGATTGTACGATACATTACCGGCCTCACTTTTAAATGCTTCGCGCAATATCTGCATTCCAGAACCATATACATAGTTGCCGGAAAAGTAGAATTTGTGAAGATTAAATATACCTGCAACCTTAAATTCATGCAATTGATGTTGCGGCGACAGCGTATAAGCAGGCAGTGGAACATTAACCGGAGCGAACCGCTCGAGTGCCTTGCTAAGTGAATAGGAAGCCCAAACAGAATGTCTCCCTATATCCTTTTTGGCATAAAAATCTATGCCATAGCTTTTTGCATCGCCAAAATATGGGAAATATGCATCGACACGAGTGCCGTTGATTACCTGCTGTTCAAACACACGTTTGGTGAGGTTATGGGTTGGTTTATAATAAGCCTGTAAATTGAGAGTTAAATCGTTTTTGAAATAATTGGTTTCGCAAACCCAATGCGAGGCATTTAAAACAGATCTGTTTTCGTTAGCTGCAACCCACAAATAAACATAATTTTGATTTCGGTCTACATTAACCACTTTATAAATGAACTGGTTATAACGACCCCATGATGCATTTATTTTCAGTTGTTCAGAAAGCTTATATGAGGCGCTTATGCGTGGCTCAAAATAGATTTTGTTCCTGTCTAAAGAGATATTTGTTCGTATTCCGGCTTTCAGGATCAGGCGGTCTCCAATAGGCAAATTATCGTGTAAATATAGAAATGCCCTTGGAGAGCTGAACTCATTCAAAGTTTTAATTGACAGCGTATCTGCCTGATTGTTTGTAAGATCAATTCGTGCTTCATTATTATAGAAACCACCGCCAAATTCAAGCTGATGTCCATTCAAAAGTGTGAGCAGGTTCTCCATCCTGAAAGAATTCTCCTGTACACTATTTTTCGTATCTGCCCGATCTTTATTGTAAATCAATTGAGTGCTTGTATTTTTCGAACTCATAGCCTCTGATTTCGATTTTGAGAAATTGGAATTCGTAAATACAAATTTTGAAACCAGGTTATTCGACCATTTTTTATGGTAGAAGGCAGACATACCATGTTGCCTGTTTTCCTCTTTTTCAAGCAGGCTAAATGTTATTGGAGTGGTATTTTTGTCCCCTGGATTCATACCCATGTTCATATTCATTACGCGGGTTGTATTGGAATTCGCCGTAAGACTGAAATAGTCGCCTCCTCCATAGAAGCTAACGTAAAACTGGTCTCCATTATTGAAATTAAAACTATATTTCAGGTTCAGGTCTTTAAACTGATAATCGTCCGGATAAACGTCCAAATCAAAAGAAATATTTTGATGCTGAGTCGATGTTGAATGATCGCTGTGTAACGGGCGTGTTGGTGCAAAGATGTTGAAATCGCTTGATTTATAAAGATTGTAATAGGTCTGGCGATACGCGAATAACAAGGATGATTTTTTAAACAAGGGTATTTCCGCCATTCCGTTTAAGGTGGTTGGATTGATATTCATGCTGAAAGCCGGTTTTTGCAAGTTGCCATTCTTTGCCGTAATATTTACAATCCCCCCGACACGGTTACCATATTTAGCCTCAAATCCTCCTTTTAAAATTTCTATATTTTTCACTAGAAAAGGGTTTACAACACTGATATTGTCGTTGTAATTTTTTAATCCAAAAAGGGTAAACTCATCAAAAGTAACCAGGCTTTGCCCTTCAGAACTTCCCCAAATCAAAAGGTCGCCCGATTGTTCCCCCGCTGCCTGTATGCCTGGCATTAGCCTGATCATATTGAAAACTGCATTATCGCCTTGACTAGGCAGGAAACGGGCAATGTTAGGATTGATGGTAATTTTTCCTGCCTTTTCACCCACGATGGTCGCTTTTTCAATCCTGTTATCACGAATAATCACTTCAGGAAGGGTTTGGGTAGCAGGGATAAGTTTGAATCGCTGATTGATACCAGCATAAAGCAGCGTGTCGTAAACATAATAGCCCAAATGTGAAATGCGAATAAGAAAGGAGCGATCAGTCGAAGCTGTATAATTAAAGCTTCCACTGACATCGGCAATCAACGGATGGTTATTTATCAGAATCTGTGAAAAGGGCAACGGTTCAAACGATCCGGCTTCCACAATCTGTCCGGTTATTTGTACTTGATTTTTCTTCTGTTCCTCCCTAAACTTCTTTTTGTCCGGAATAATAACAAACACCCCGCCGGTTTCTTTGATTTGAAATGGAAGTCCATCAAATAAGAATTTCAGTGCTTCTTGCTTTGATGAAAAAATTTTAGATGTTGTTATTCTATATTGGGAAAGTTGATTGTCGCTGTAAGAGAACTGAAAATCATATTGTTCACGTAAATGCAAAAGAATAAGGTTGAGCGGCTGGTTGCTTGCTTCAACTTTGATATTCATGGTTTGGGCAAAACCCGACAACAGAATGAATACAATAAAAAGGTGTGTTATTATTAATTTCCTGATCATTCATTTTTCTGGATAATGAGATACTCGCCAACCGATTTTCTAACATATTTTAATCCGAGAGCTGGACAAACATATTCCAATATCTCTTCAACGTTTTGATCTTTAGAAAAGTTTCCGGTGTACAACGATTCATTATTAATTTTAGTATCAATCGTTACACCATATTGCCGTTCAATTTCGGTAAATACTGCATGGACCGGGGTGGCTGTAAATAAGAAAATATTTTTCTTCCACGAAATTTCCGGGAACGTTTCAATATGGGTCAAAACGTTTATTTCTCCATTTTTGTTTATCTCCGCCTTGCTGTTTGGCTTGATAATGGCCTCGTATCCCATACGCGACCTCACTTTCACGGTCCCGGTAATACAAGTCACTTTATAAATTTCCTCACGTGCGAAAATATTGAAACTGGTGCCTAAAACTTGTGTGATTCCGATTTTAGACTCAACAGTGAATTTACTGCCTTTTTGTACTTCGAAAAATGCTTCACCTTCGAGGTTTACCTTTCGGCTTACGAACCACCAATAGGGATGATAGCTTACAGAACTTTGTGCGTTCAATTTAACTTCTGATTGATCTGGTAACCTAGCTTCCAGATGTTGACCTGCCAGAGTTTTTATGGTAATAGTATAGAAACGGAGGAAGCTTCCGAGAGAGAATAGAACTACAATGCTTGCTGCTGCCATCCATCTGACCAAATTGAAATTTAAGGACATGGAACGACCTTGGGGCTGATCAACCAGTTGTGCCTCAATGTTTGCCCAAATATCGGCTTCGCTTTTTTTCCATCGGAATTTTCCCCCTTTGAAAAAAGCTTTGCTTTGCTGGTCAACAAAAGTTAAATCAGTATGTAGGCCATTTTGCATCACCTTTATATTTCAGTTTTGATCCTGTTCAACCGCAAACTCATTACAAATAATATCAAGCCCGAAATTTTTGCTTTCATCTCTGTTTTTAAATGTTCAAGTGCCTGGCTCATCCTTTTTCCAATGGCTTTTACACTAAGTTCGAGTTGATCGGCTATTTCTTTGTATTTCAGTTCATCTACTCTGTTC
>CAYHQN010000042.1:0-32665 GCA_964358545.1 uncultured Tangfeifania sp.
ACTTTGTTTATGGCCATTTTACTTCCCTGAAAGATGTGCCGGAGGGCATTATTACCCGCTTACGCCACTACTTTTTGACCTACAAGGACATCCCCGGTGAAGAGGGGAATACAGTCATCGAAGCAATCTACGACCGCGAAGAGGCTTTAGAGGTGATACAGACTTCCATCAAAGATTATAGCAACAGGTTTGATAATCTTGGAAAGATGCTGGTGCTGGATGATTGAAACAGCACAGAAAATTGAGGAGTTGTTCATCCTACCTTTTTTCCGGCAAAAGAGATGAGTTATGAGAGATTAGTAATGAGTTAGGGGCAAGCAGAAAAAAAACAACGACAGCAGTATTTTTGATGCAAAAAAACAGAAAAGAAAAAACAGAAAATACCTGCACACATAACAGCACATTTGCAAACCGAGAGCTGTTTTCTTGCTAACGCACGACTGACAGTTAATCGGGATTAAAAAAACAAATGATCGCTTCCCTTCACTGTTATTACCCCTTTGCAGCCTCATACATACTTCTCTTACAAAGACACCGATAAAGTAATTCAGCAGATTAAATCTAAATTAATTCAATATTTATGAAGTATCACTTAATAAATTAATCGATATATTTGTACGAAATTATAGTGAATTTATGAATCGTATAGGAGAAAGAATAAAAAAGAAAAGGGAGCTTCTTTGTCTTCAACTTAATGAACTTGCTGAAAAAGTTGGTATTAGCTCAAGTGCCCTTTCGCAAATTGAAAAATCCAAATCATTTCCTTCTATTTTAACCTTGAAATCGATCGCCGAAAACCTTCACACTACAGTTGGTGAGCTGGTTGGGGAAAATGAATCATTAGGTAATAATCCGGTTGTTTGCAAAAAGGATATTAAATACATCGACCAAAACAAATCGGGGACAATTATTTATCTTTTATCTAATCATGATTTAAACAAACAGATGGATACTTATTTAGTACGTTTCGCTAAAGCATCTGGCATTGAAGGTTTTTTCACCCATGCGTATGGACAAATTTTTTGTCATATACTTTCGGGCGAAATACGGTTCGATTTGGAAGGGAAAAGTTACCTGCTCAAACAAGGTGACAATATTTACTTTAATGCTAAGGCAACGCATAATGCGATTAATAATTGTGAAGGTGTCAGTGAACTGCTTTGGATACAATCTCCCCCATATTTTTAAATTGTTAATTTTCTTCTAAAAATTAAGTAGTACTTCATAAATTAAGTGACAAAACTTATCTTTGCCATTAAAATAATAATAAATGGCAAAACATCCTGCGATATTTTTAGATAGGGACGGAACCATAATAGAAGATAATGGACACATTAATATTCTTTCGAATATAGAGTTTTACCCCTATGCTTATAAAGCACTTCAAAACTTACAAAAGCATTTCTTGCTATTTATTATCACCAACCAATCTGGCGTTTCAAAAGGCTTAATTTCTGAAAATGAGGTTAAAGAAGTGAACAGGCATATTGTTGGAATATTGAAAACAAGAGGAATTACAATTTTTGATGTTTTTTATTGTCCCCATAAAAGCGAAGATAATTGTGAATGTAAAAAGCCAAAACCATATTTTATTCATCAAGCTGCCGAATTATACAATATTGATTTGACTAAATCATTTATTGTAGGCGACCACCCATCAGATATACAATGCGGAATAAATGCAGGGGTTACCCCAATTTACTTGTTAAGCGGACATGGAAGCAAACATAGAAATGAAATGGACTCTGATATTAAAATATGCGAAAATATATTAGAAGCTTCAAAATATATCTTGAAAGGTTAAATTCTATTCTCATCATATTGATAATTTAAAGTATATATAATAAATAAAGTAGGTATGAGTCAGGCGAATACACCATCCATTGTGAAACATCTCACAGAATCAGTAGTAAAGGCATCGAAAATAGATGCAGGACTGTACGAGAAATTTAGCGTAAAGCGTGGGCTGCGAAATGCCGACCATTCTGGCGTTTTGGTTGGGCTTACCAACGTTGGCGATGTAGTGGGTTATAAAAAACTTCCGAACAAGCAGGAGCTTGCAGATTTTATGGAATACATGGGTTCGTTGCGTGAACTACCCGATGATTTTACCAATAGCATGATTCTTGCAAACAAAGGATATAATATTATGAACATGTTGGCTCGTTCGGTTTTGGGCTTGTATAACTCAGATAAAAATGCAGAAGTGTATTGCAGGATGGTGTTCACACCGTTTAGAGGAACTAACGTTCAATGCAGGCAGAATCATTCGTCCTGCATATAAAAATGTGTTTCCGCAACAGTCTTATCTTCATTTAAAGGATAGAGTGTAAGATTTTTATAATAATTATTCAATACACAATAATCATTTAAACAAATAGAAATATGAGTGATTTATTTAAAGTGCTTGAAAAAAAGAGGGTTAGTCTACCTAATGATGTTCTTATAATACTAAGTGGCTGTAAATCATTTAACACCTTTGATACAGTTAAGCAATTGGCAGTAGCTGCAGTAGGTGGAGACAAAAATAGTTTTGATGTAAAATACGATATACCTGGGAAGGGCGAAGTTACTGAAGCGATTATACACAAAGTAACAAATGGGATTTCGGCAAATTACACCGAACCATATATGAGACGGAGAGACCCTGACACTATGGCTATTGCAGATGATTTGCCCAGCGACAAGGAACGATTTATAGATAAGTTTGGGTATGATTTTGACTCACTGAGAAAGGAAACCATTAATTGGCTTCAATCACAGGATTTAGCCGTATTCTTTTACTTTGCCGGATGTGATAAAATTGGTTCGGGTGGAATAGCAATAGCACCAGCCAATGCCGGATTTTTTGCAATGGGACTTTCGATGCTCCAACGCATTATCCCTGTCAAGGATTTGCCTCTTGATTTTTCGATTGATTCAGTGATTTACGTTGCCCCTACTTTTCGCCACACGCACTTTAATGGTAAACAGATAGTTGTTCACAAACGTTCAGAGAATTTACACGAAATTTTTTCATATAATCTATATCCGGGACCAAGTGCAAAAAAAGGATTGTATGGGGTTCTATTATCAAAAGGCGAAAAAGAAGGATGGATAACGGCTCATTGTTCAACAGTTCAAGTTGTAAGTCCATACGACAATATTACAACATTTATGCACGAAGGGGCAAGTGGTGGAGGTAAGAGCGAAATGCTCCAAAACATATTGAGGGAACCAAATGGACAAGTACAAATTGGGGAGAATATTTTAACAGGCGAGAAAAGGTTTATTAACTTTCCTCTATTTTGCTCTTTTAATCCGGTGACCGACGATATGGCTTTATGCCATCCATCGATTCAAAAAAACAATGGGAAACTAACTGTTTTAGATGCTGAAAATGCATGGTTTATAAGAGTTGATAGCATTACCGACTATGGCGATGACCCTTTTCTTGAGAAACTAACTATCAAACCTAAAGAACCGCTTTTGTTCTTGAATATTAAATCCAATCCGGATTGCACTGCTCTAATTTGGGATCATACAGAGGATAGCCCCGGGAAAAATTGCCCTAACCCAAGGGTAATCGTACCAAGAGAGATTGTTCCAAATATTGTGAGCAAACCAGTTACGGTAGATATTAGAAGCTTTGGCGTTCGCACCCCACCCTGCACAAAAGGAAACCCAACCTATGGAATAGTTGGATTGTTTCATATTTTACCACCTGCCTTGGCATGGTTATGGAGGCTTGTTTCACCCAGAGGACATGCAAACCCAAGTATTGTTGACGGTGGTGGAATGGGGAGTGAAGGAGTAGGTTCATATTGGCCTTTTGCTACCGGGAAAATGGTTACACATGCCAATTTGTTGCTTGACCAAATTATTCAAACACCACGAATGAGATATACCCTTGTTCCCAATCAACATATTGGTGCATGGAAAGTTGGCTTCAAGCCTCAGTTATTAATGCGCGAATACCTTACACGAAGGGGAAATGCAAAACTAAGAAGCGACCAATACCAATATGCTCGTTGCCCTTTGTTGGGATTTGAGTTAAACTATCTTACAATAGAAGGTGCAAAAATACCTTCCCGGTTTCTTCAAGTACACAAACAAGTTGAGGTAGAAACCGAAGGCTATGATGCGGGTGCAGAAATTCTGTACGATTTCTTTAGAGATGAATTAAAGAAATATCAAGCACCAGAATTATCTGCTACGGGAAAGAGGATTATTGATGCTTGTTTGTCCGGTGCAAATGTTGAAGATTATTTAGCCATTATACCAATGGACTATCAATATTCATTTTTAACAACGAACGACCATGAGTAAAGTAGTGATAATAATGGGTTCCAAAGCCGACCTTGAATGGGCCAATCAGATAAGTAAAGTTCTTGAAAGTTTTGAAATAAAAAGCATTTCAAGGATTGCCTCGGCACATAAAGTTCCGTTAAAATGCTACAACCTGATAAAAGAATATGAAAGGGAAAATGTAGTGTTTATTACAATAGCCGGAATGAGCAATGCTTTAAGTGGATTTACTGATGCTCAAACACATTGCCCGGTAATTGCTTGCCCACCTTATAGCGATAAATTTGGTGGTGCCGACCTTTATTCAAGTTTACGGATGCCATCTGGTGTTGCACCTTTAACCGTTCTTAATCCCGAAAATGCAGCCTTTGCGGCAGCTAAGATTCTTGGTTTGTCAAATTCTAAAATTCAAAATAAAATTATTGAATTTCAAGAAAAAAAGAGAATTGAGCTGGACGAAGCAGACCATAATCTTCAGAATAATAAATGAATCATTTAATGGCATCACCTTTTTTAATTAATGAAAAACAGATAGAAATAGCAGCTAATCTGTTTTCCGCTCTTCATACTTTGGAAGATAATGAAAACATTAAACAAATATTTATCGAACCTGTTTTAGAAATTGGCTTGGGGATTGCAATAATGGACAGGATTAAAAAGGCTGCGTATAAATATCAATAAAATAACTAAATTTTAATGTGGGTACATACTAAAGAAAGTCAGGATAAACTAACCCCAAAGCAAGCTTTGGAGTTTTTAAAGGAAGGGAATAGACGGTTTTTAAATAATCTAAAGGCTAACAGAAATTTATTAAAACAAGTAAATCAAACCTCAGACGGCCAATTTCCTTTTGCTACTGTTTTAAGTTGTATTGATTCGAGAACCTCTGCAGAATTGATATTCGACGAAGGGTTGGGAGATATTTTCAGCATCAGGATTGCGGGAAATATTCTAAATGAAGATATATTAGGAAGTATGGAATATGCTTGTGGAATAGCAAATTCAAAAATAATTGTCGTTCTGGGTCATACAAAATGCGGAGCTGTAATTGGTGCGTGTAATAATTTAAAGACTGGATATTTAACCGGTTTACTCCGCAAAATAAATCCGGCAATTGATAAAGAAACAACGACAAAAGTTGACAGAAATGGACAAAACCTAACTTTTGTTAATAATGTAAGTATTATCAATGTACATTTAACTATTAGTCAAATTAGAAAACAGAGCTTAATTCTTGATAATTTGGAGAAAGACGGTAAAATTATTATTGTTGGTGGTCTATATGATATTGAAACCGGCGCAGTATCTTTTTATGATAATTGAAATATATTTTATTTTAGATCGCGCTTCGTCGTCAAGCATATTGTCTGGTCGCACATCTCGTTTCTTTTTTTTAAATTGCTTCTTCCGTCTGAAAGGAGAATTGGCCCTTTTTTGAATATCCGATCGCAGACGCCTACTCTCATTGTAAGCTGATTTTTCTACAAACAGGTAACCACTCCGTAGTTGGATTCCAGTAGTATTGGCATCGTGGTCAAAAGTTCGCATTCGTTTAATCTCCCCGTCTCCTTCATTCTGTCTCCCTTCTCCGGTTTCCGTTTCCATCTTCCCGTTTCACCCTTTCCTTACCAGATCAAGGTAAGAATAATGAAATCCATTCTCTTCATCAAAGAGATCTTCGCGTGCTGTTTCCTGCCAATCTTCGAAGTCAATAACCGGGAAGAAAGTATCAGCCTCCATATCTTTGTGCACCAGAGTGAGATAGAGCTTTCCTGCTAAGGGATAGAACTGTTTGTAGATCATGCCTCCCCCTATGATAAAAGCTTCCGGTTCGTTTTGAACCAGTGCAATAGCCTCCTCAATCGATTCGGCCGACTCACAACCGGCGAATGTTTCTCCCGGGATATCCGTAATCACAATATTCCGGCGGTTGGGAAGCGGGGCTTTGGGCAGGGAGTAAAAGGTTCGTTTGCCCATGATGAGCGCCTTCCCTGTAGTGATTTTTTTAAACCGTTTCAGATCATCGGGAAGATGAAACAGCAGATCGTTGTTTAGGCCGATAGCAAAATTCTGAGCAACGGCAACAATGATGGAGATATTTGGATGTACCATGTATTCGGTATATTAATTTTAGATTAATGATACAGATTTTTTAAAGGGAACCATTTAAGTTTGAAAAGTTTGAAATGTTTTTTATTGTTTGAAATGTTGAAGTTGATAACCCTTCGAACATTATAAACATTTTAAACCCTTCAAACTTTCTACACTGACACCTCCCCTTTTATATGCGGATGCGCCTGGTAGTTAATGAGTTCGAAATCTTCAAATTTGAAATCAAAGATACTTTTCACTTCTGGATTGATCTTCATTTGAGGGAGCGGATAGGGTTCGCGGGAGAGCTGAAGCCTGACCTGGTCCAAATGGTTGTTGTAGATATGGGCATCACCAAAAGTATGGACGAAATCCCCGGGCCGGAGTCCGGTTACCTGGGCCACCATCAGGGTGAGCAGGGCATAGGAAGCAATGTTGAAGGGAACGCCCAAAAACACATCCGCACTTCGCTGGTACAACTGGCACGACAGCTTTCCGTCGTTGACGTAAAACTGGAAAAGCAGGTGACAGGGAGGAAGTTTCATTTTGTCAATGTCTCCCACATTCCAGGCGCTCACAATCAGCCTACGCGAAGAGGGATTGCTTTTGATCTGTTCGATCAGTTGCGAGATCTGGTCAATCTCCCTGCCATCCGGGGCAGACCACGAGCGCCATTGGTGCCCATAAACAGGTCCAAGTTCGCCGTCATTACCGGCCCATTCGTTCCATATTTTCACGCCGTTGTCCTGCAGATATTTGACATTGGTATCTCCGTTCAGGAACCACAACAATTCATGAATGATCGATTTAAGGTGGAGTTTTTTGGTCGTTACTACCGGAAAGCCATCAGCAAGATTGAACCGCATCTGGTAGCCAAACCGGCTGATAGTACCTGTTCCGGTACGGTCTGTCCGCTCATTTCCGGTTTCCAGCAGGTGAGTTAAAAGGTCAAGATATTGTCGCATGGGGTTTTTATTCTTCGGTTATTTCCGCGTTGGGATCGCCTCTTTTGCTGATCTCATCCCTGATGACTGAGGCTTTTTCGTACTCTTCGTCCTGAACGGCTTTTTCAAGCATCTCATTCAATTCGTCAAGGGTAAATTCATCGTAAACGGAATGTTCGTCCAATTCATCTTCAAGAGTTTCCTCCTCCGCCGGATCTTCAAAATCGATAAGAATACCTGTCTGGCTCATAACCTCTTCGGTGGTGTAGATGGGGCAGTTGCAACGCAAGGCAAGGGCAATGGCATCGGATGTCCTTGAGTCGATGTTGAAATTACCTTTCTCTCCGGCGAGTTTCATTTCGGCATAAAAAATACCCTCTTCAAAAGCATGGATAAAGACTTCTGTGATCTGAATGTCGTAGGTAGAGAGGACGGTGGTAAAAAGATCGTGCGTCAATGGACGCGGGGGTTTTAATCCCTCCAGATTGATGGCAATAGCCTGAGCTTCTACGGCCCCAATGATGATGGGAATTCGTCTGTTCCCATCCGTTTCGGCCAGAACCAGGGCATAAGCGCCCGACTGGTCCTGACTGTAAGAGAGCCCTAGAATTTTCAATCTGATTTTTTTCACTCGAACAGCTGAATTAAGTACGAAACAAAGATAAAAACTTTTGTACTACAGAAGTCCGCGTTTCTTTAATAAAGGAGTGATATCGGGATCCTTTCCCCTAAATTTTTGGTAGATGGCCATTCCTTCATCTGTTCCGCATTTGGTAAGCAGTTCGCGGAATTTTGCCGCCAAAACAGGATTAAAAATATCGCCGGAGGATTTGAATGCATCAAATGCATCAGCATCAAGCACTGCTGCCCAAGTGTAAACGTAGTAACCTGCTGTGTAACCGCCGCTGAATGAGTGTTGAAAGTAAGTACTCCTGTATCGTGGTAGAATTTCATCGATCAAACCGATTTTATCCATCGATTGTTTCTCGAAAGCCCTGACATCGCTGATGGCCGGGTTGGCAACAGTATTGTAGTCCAAATCAAGAATGGAAGCTGCAAGGAGTTCTGTTGTGATAAATCCCTGGTTAAACTGAGCGCTTTTCTCCAGTTTGTCAATCAATGCATCCGGAATGACTTTGCCGGTTTTGTAATGTATAGCATAGGCTTTTAAAACTTGTGGCTCAGCAGCCCAGTTCTCATCAATCTGAGATGGCAGCTCGACGAAATCGCGCGGAACATCCCTGGATGTGCGGTCGTAAGGCCCGTCAGCAAAAACGCTATGCAGCGCATGGCCAAATTCGTGAAAGGCAGTGGTTACCTCCTCGAAACTTAGCAAGGCCGGAGCATTCCCGGTAGGACGCGTGAAGTTCATCACCATCGAAATGATTGGATCAATTTTTTGCCCATTACGGTACTGGCGACTTCCATAACCGGTACACCATGCGCCGACTCTTTTGCCATCTCTGGGATGAAAATCCATATAGAGCACTGCAAGATGGGATTTGTCCTTGTCCTTCACTTCATAGGCAACGACTTCGGGATGGTAAACCGGAAGATCGCTCCTTTTCTCGAAGGTGATACCATAGAGTTTGTTGGCCACATAAAACATCCCTTTCTGAACATTATCCAGAGAGAAATAGGGTTTCAGTTCAGCCTCGTCGAGATTGTATCTGGCCTTTCTGACTTTTTCGGAATAATACCACCAATCCCATGATTGCAGTTTGAATTTGCCCCCCTCCTTGTCAATGATTGCCTGCAGGTCTGCCCGCTCTTTTTTCGCTCGTTCAAGGGCAGGCACCCACAATTTGTTCAGAAACTGATAGACAATTTCGGGTGTCTTTGCCATGTTATCGGCAATAACATAGGAGGCAAAATTTTTATATCCCAATAATTTGGCCTTTTCATCGCGCAGCATGACCATTTTTTTGATCAGTTCCTTGTTGTCGAACTGATTGTCATAGTCGCCGCGCATAAAATAACCACGGTACAGTTTTTCGCGCAGTTGACGGCTATTGGCATAGGTAAGAAATGGCAACATGCTTGGCTTGGCAAGGGTAAACTCCCATTTGCCAGGCAGGTTGTCTTTCTTCGCTTCAATGGCGGCCGCATCAATTACATCTTCGGGTAGCCCGGAAAGATCCTCCTTTTTATCTACCACCATTTTGAAATTCTTGTTTGTTTCAGCCAAAAGGTTTTCGCCAAATTGAAGAACGGTTTTGGACAACTCTTCATTAATCTGACGAAGTCTGGTTTGATTGTCGGGCGAAAGGTTGGCTCCGTTGCGTTCAAAATCCTTGTAGTATTTTTCCGTAACACGAATTTGCTGGGCATCCAAACCCATTTCGTTTCTCTTTTCGTAAACAGCTTTCACCCTTTGGAAAAGTTTGGGGTTCAACGATATATTATCGCGGTGTCGCGTCAGTTTGGGAGTAATCTCACGTGCCAGCTTCTGCATGGCCGGATTGGTATTCGCACCGTTCAGATTGGAGAATATGCGTGTGGCAACTGATAGCTGATCTCCGGCGATGTCGAAGGCCAGTATTGTATTTTTGAAATCTGGTGACGCAGGATTGTTCGCAATGGCATCGATTTCGGCCAGGTTGGCTTTGATTCCTGCATCTATGGCCGGCACATAATGTTCCAATGCGATTTCACCGAAAGGAGGAACCTGAAATGGCGTTGTAAATGGTTTCATCAGGGGATTCTCACCCACAGCAGATTTTTTCTCTTCCGGTGTGAAAGATCCGAATATAAAGGGCATAACAAGCATCATTAATGCGATTTTTTTCATTTTGAATGGGTTTGTTGTTCAGATGGAAAAGGTACAATATTTTTTTCGGAGGAACAAGAACATTACACAGATTGCTTTGGCTTCGCTACCAATGACAGTTTTTTCAAAACTGTCATAAAGGGATTGTGCGACGTTGAAGATTATGAATATTAGAATAGTTGGCTTATTGTATATTATATTGAATATCAATAGATTGCTTCGTCATTGCGACCGCGAGGCACGAGCGGGAAGCAATCTGTTGCCCTTCCACCTCTCACGATACAGCAACTACCGTCATTGCGACCAAAGCCTGTCCCGATGGTGATCGGGAAGAAACGAGTGGGAAGCAATCTATTGCCTGCACTCACATATGTAAAACATTTCAATTCAATAATTTTCACTGAGATTCTCTTGGTACCTATTCGAAGGTAAATATCTCGCCAGCGGCAAACCTGTCAGTCAGTTTGATCAGGTATTTATCTGTCAGGGATTTGAACTCGTTGAGCGCCAGCTCCGGTCTGTTGTTTTCGGCCGACAGGTGGCTCAGAAAGACACATTGCAATTCGGGGTGTGCATGTTCGTTCAGCAACTCAAAGGCCTGAAGGTTGGACAGATGGCCAACCGTGGAGTCGATCCTAACTTTGAGGTGGTATGGATAGGCTCCCTCTTTCAACATTTGGTAGTCGTAGTTCGTCTCCAAAAAGAGCGCATGGCATTGCTTCAGGTGATTTTTAACGTTGTCGCATGGTGCGCCAATATCCGTGAAAACGCCTATGTTCAGGCCATTCGACTCAATTCTGAAGGAGGTGGGTTCTGCGGCATCGTGGTTTTTTAAGATGGGGAAAACAGTGAGTGTACCAATCTTCACAGGATCATTATCCCGAACTGCAAGAAAGGAGATAGGCTTCCAGGTACGGAAGGCGGCATTAAAAGTTCCCATTGTCATGTAAACCGGAACGCCCAATTTTTTCCCTGTAACCCTGGCTCCGCGTAAATGGTCGCCATGCTCGTGGGTAATGAAAAGCGCTTTGATTTTCTTCGGGTCAAGCGCTTTGGTCTCCAATCTTTTGAGAATCTGCTTGAAGGAGAGGCCCACATCTATTAACACAGCCTCCTCGCTATTCCCTATGTAGTAGCAATTTCCATTGCTGCCCGAAGCCAAAGCACAAATTTCGATCATTCTTATAAATTAAGTGGGCGAATTTAGCTCTTTTTTAAACGATCAAGGTGTGTAAGGTGCGAATCAACCGTTGTATCTATCTCTTTTACCTGCCCGTTTACCCTTACTTTCACTTTTCTTGGCACGGCTGAGCTTATTCTATAGCTGGTTACAACACCTTCACTCCAGCTGCAATCTACCAGGTACCCACCTCTGGCCCGAAGACCGGTAAAGGAACCTTTCGCCGCCCAGTTTTTGGGAATGGCAGGCAACAACTGAATTTCGCCTGCGTGGCTTTGCATCAGCATTTCCGCCATGGCGGCAGGTATCCCGAAATTTCCGTCAAGTTGAAAGGGTGGATGATTGCAGAATAGGTTGGGTAAAGTGTTGTAGGTTAGTAATCCACGGACCATAATTCCGGCCCGTTCTCCTTCCCCGAGGCGAGCCCACAGTGCACATCGCCAGGGCCATGTCCAGGACCGGCGACTGTCGCCAACGGTCGATTCGACCGTAAATGGGGTATTTTCGTTAATGCCATAATTTCCGGAGCGGCTTCGGAGCGAGAGGATGGCCGCCTTGGCCAGGTCTGGGGTATTGGTCATGCTTATTTGACGGCCGGGATAGACAGCGAACAGATGCGATGTGTGGCGGTGTTGGTCGTTTGGATCGTCACGGTCTGCCTGCCACTCCTGCAACTGTCCCCATTTCCCGATTTTGTTGGGTGCCAGATGAAGCAGCATGTCAACCACCTTTTTCTGATATTCGGGGTCTATGCCGAGTGCTCCGGCCGCCTCCAGATAGTTTTGAAACAGATCCCAGATCAACTGTTGGTCGTGCATGATTCCATCTTCCCGGGGTCCATGTTCGGGCGACCATCCCATTGGAACCATCAGGGAGCCGTCCGGCATTTTTTTCAGGCGGTCTTCCCAAAATTGGCATATTTCCTTGATTGCCGGATAGGCGGTGTTGCGCAGATAATCATTATCCTGTGTAAAAGCCCAATGTTCGTACAGATGTTGTGCATACCAGGCACTGGCCGGAATATTCCACTCCCAACCATTGCCACCAAAAATATTCTGACTGGTGCGGGACGTCCAGCCGCGGGTGTTTTCGCCGAAGGCTTTCCTGGAGGCTATTCTGCAGGGCTCCTGCTGCGCGATGATGTAATCGATGAGCGGTAACTGACATGGTGAAAGATTGGTCGATTCGGCTGCCCAGTAGTTCATCTGGATGTTGATATTGTTGTGGTAATCACTGGCCCATGCAGGATTGTTGCTGTCGTTCCATAATCCCTGAAGGTTGGCGGGTAATCCGCCGGGGCGGGATGAACTAACCAGCAGATAGCGTCCATATTGAAACATGGTCTCCTCCAGATCGGGGTCAGCACCCCCTGCAGCATAATTTTTCAATCGCTCGTTGGTTGGAAGTTGAAGCGTAGTCGCATCGGTGGTTCCGATCTCAATATCTGCCGCTTTGGTTAACTTGGTTATATCCTGTATATGCCGAATTAGCAGTTTCTTATAATCGTGTTTGGATGCCAAAGTCAGCTCTTTCTCAACAATTGGTAACGGATCCGGACCTCTCCAGCCTGCTTTGTAATCTGGTTTATAATTGGTTCGGGCATCTAGCAATAACGTAAAGGAGTCGCAGTTTTCAAAAATCAGGGAGTTTTCTTCCATTCTCGTTTTACCACCCTGGTAGATAACCCGAACCATCGCAGCGTATTTTAATTCGTTTGGCATTTCTCCCGAAATGACCAGGCTGTTTTCGGTCGCAGTGCAGGTGGCACCTTGTGCTGAGGTCAATGAAATCTTTCCTGATAAGGCTTTTTTCTTTTTTGATGTATAATTGAAAACCATCACCTGATCGGGATAACTGGCAAAAGCCTCCCGTTTAAACGTAGCCCCGTTCAAAGTGAAATTTGCGGTGTGTATACCGGTTGTAATGTCGAGAGAACGGCGGTATCCAACCGGGTCTCCGGTAAAATTGAAATCTACAACCAACTCTCCAAAGTTACGGTAGGAGCCAAATCCATGATCCCCGGTTTCATATTTGCCATCCCAATTGTTGTCGCCCGACCAAAGAGATTGTTCATTGAACTGGATACGGTCCTGTTTAATTCCACCAAAAAACATGGCGCCCATCCTTCCATTGCCTATGGGTAGGGCTTCAGCTGACCATTTTTCGGCAGGCTGATTGTACCAAAGCTTGTAGTCCAGTTTATTTTGGGCAAAAGAGCCGGTATCCATCATCATGCAGATGGCAAGGATGATTAATTTGGATTTATTCATTTGCGTGTAGTTTGGATCAATTTTACATTTTCAGATTCACTTTGTTGCCAGGTTTCAAATTGAATATCAGGAGAACTCCCCGTCTCCCCGTCTCCCCGTCTCCCCGTCCCCCAGTCTTCTGGCAGATAGTTATACTTTTTTTTACCTAAATATCAGATGATTATTTTCAGTATCAATCACAATCTCCCCCTCTTTCTTTATGTTCCCGGCAAGAATCTCTTTAGACAAATCGTTGAGCAAATATTTCTGCATCATCCTTTTCACCGGTCGTGCACCGAATTGCGGGTCATAACCAGTCTCAGCCATCCAGTCGATGGCAGCTTCGGTCATTCTTGCATGGTATCCACTTTTAGCGAGACGCAAAACAACCAGTTCGAATTGAAGCTTGACAATCTGGCGGATCTCTTCCCTGTTCAAAGGTGCAAACACAATCACTTCATCAATCCGGTTGAGGAACTCAGGCCTTATGGTTTGCTTCAACAAATCCATCAGCTCTCCCTGTAGCTTTTCCATTGCCATGGTGCGGTTGGTATCTGTCATCTGTTCGGTCCGCTCGCGGATCAGGTGAGATCCCAGATTGGAGGTCATGATGATGATAGTGTTTTTGAAGTTGACTGTCCTCCCTTTGTTGTCGGTGAGCCTGCCGTCGTCCAGGACCTGCAGCAACACATTGAAAACATCGGGATGGGCCTTCTCAATTTCGTCGAAAAGCAGCACGGAATAGGGTTTTCTGCGTACCGCTTCGGTAAGTTGACCGCCTTCGTCGTAACCAACGTATCCTGGAGGCGAACCTATCAGTCTGGTCACTGAAAATTTCTCCTGATATTCAGACATATCGATCCTGGTAAGCATGTTCTCGTCGTCGAAGAGGTATTCTGCCAATGCTTTGGCTAGTTCTGTCTTGCCCACACCGGTGGTTCCCAGGAAGATGAACGAACCAATCGGCCTTTTCTCGTCCTGCAATCCGGCTCTGGAACGCCGCACGGCATCCGAAACTGCGGCAATCGCTTCCTCCTGGCCGATCACTCTTTTGTGCAACTCATCCTCCAGATGGATCAGTTTTTCGCGCTCGCTCTGCAACATTCTGGAGACAGGAATACCGGTCCAGCGGGCCACAACAACGGCAATATCTTCTGCATCCACCTCCTCTTTGATGAGCGACTGTGTACTTTGCTTTACTTTCAGCTGCTCTTGCAGGGTGGCTATGGCTGCCTCTGCTTCTTTGATCTTGCCATAGCGGATCTCTGCAACAACGCCGTAATTACCTTGCCTTTCGGCCTGTTCGGCCTGAAGTTTCAGCGCCTCAATCTCCTGCCTCCCCGACTGAATTGCTTCGATAAGCTCTTTTTCAGCCTGCCAGGTAGCCCTGAATTTTTTCTGATCCTCCTTGAGGTTGGCAATTTCCTCTTCCAGACGTGAGAGTTTGCTCTTGTCATTTTCTCGTTGAATCGCGGCCCGCTCAATCTCCAGTTGCGTCAGCTTGCGCTCAATTTCGTCGAGCTCTTCGGGTAGTGAGTTCATCTCCATCCTCAGTTTGGCTGCGGCTTCATCCATCAGGTCGATGGCCTTATCAGGTAAAAACCGGTCGGTAATGTATCGCTGCGATAACTCTACGGCGGCTATGATTGCATCGTCTTTGATCCGAACTTTGTGGTGATTTTCATACCGTTCTTTCAATCCGCGAAGGATGGAAATTGCCGATTGAGTATCCGGTTCATCCACCATCACCAACTGAAAGCGACGCTCCAGCGCTTTGTCTTTTTCGAAATACTTTTGATATTCACCCAGGGTGGTGGCTCCAACAGCACGCAAATCACCCCGTGCCAGGGCGGGTTTGAGAATGTTGGCGGCATCCATCGCACCCTCGCTTTTGCCTGCACCAACCAGTGTGTGAATCTCGTCGATAAAGAGAATCACCTCGCCTTCGGCCTGTACAACCTCCTGGATAACAGATTTGAGCCGCTCTTCAAATTCCCCTTTGTATTTGGCGCCGGCAATCAGCGCCCCCATATCCAGGGAGAAGATCTGCTTGCTTTGCAGGTTTTCGGGCACATCACCGCGGACAATTCTTTGGGCTAAGCCTTCCGCGATAGCGGTCTTACCGGTACCCGGTTCTCCAACCAGGATTGGATTATTTTTTGTTCTTCGTGAAAGGATTTGCAAAACCCTCCGGATCTCTTCGTCACGACCAATAACAGGGTCAAGTTTGCCCGAACGGGCCGCATCGTTGAGGTTGACGGCAAAACGGTTGAGCGAGTTGAAGGTATCCTCTGCGGTTTGGCTCTCCACCTTTGAGCCTTTTCTCAATTCACGGATGGCATCCTCCAGCCCTTTCCTGTCGACACCCTGCTCCTTCATCAGCTTGCTGACCAGATCGCCGGTTTCGAGCAGAGCCAGAAGCAAATGTTCGACTGAAACAAATTTGTCCCCCATTTTTTGGGAGAGGGAAGTGGCCTTTTGAACGGCTGTATTGGTAGCTGAGGAGAGAAATGGCTCACCCCCGGTTACTTTGGGAAAACCGTTGATGATGCGATCGAGTTCTTTGGTGAAATAGGCGACATTGACGCCGGTTTTCTGCAATAGAAAAGCTGTGACATTTTCCGCCTCGGATAACAGACCCTTCATCAGGTGCGCAGTTTCGATAGACTGCTGGTTGTTGCCTGAAGCGATCTGGAGGGCTTGTTGTACCGCCTCCTGCGCTTTGATGGTAAAATTGTTGAAGTTCATATCTTATTTTTTTAATCCCTTGAAGCGATATCCGGCCTTTTCAACAGCCAATTTGATCTTTTCCTCACTGACCTGGTCACCTTTTACACTCACCTGACCGGTTGTATAGTCGGCTACAGCATCCTGGATGCCTTGAATTTGTCTGATCTCTTTTTCGACATGGGTGGTGCAATTTTTGCACTTCATTCCTTCAACCAAAAATATTTTTGCGGACATGGCTTTTAAATTTTAGAAGTTATCGAATTGAATTTTGTATTCAATTCAATTCCCAAACAAAGATGATGAATTATCCAAATAAAATCTGCTATTTTCAGTTAAAAGATGTTTTACGAAAGGCAAAATTCAACAGGGAATTCTTTATTGCGCCACAAATAGATAGGTGATGGTGCCACGCTCTTTCTCGGGAGCACTGTTGTCGGGATTAAAAAGGGTCTTTTCGGCTGCTTGTTTGGCATAGGCCAAAATGGTGGGATCATTGAGGCTGGCCGGTTCGCGGGGAGAGGCCGACAGGACATCCCCATTTCTGTTTACCACGATATCTACAACCACGTCGCCGCCACCCTGAGCCAGGTAAACCGGAATTGGCAGTTGAAGATGATAGCGGTTTCCCAGCAAATAGTGAATATTTGATTTCCCCTTGAAAGAGGAGCGTTTGGCCTCCTCGCGTGTCATCCCCTCGGTGCTGGCTACCGGCATGGGGATATCCCCAATGGAGGGAATCTTCTTTGCCAGGTTCTTGTTTACATCACTTGCCAGTTTCTTAGCTTCTGCCACCTCTTTGGCATAGGCCCTGTCGAAAAAAGGATCGACTGAAGTTCGTCCGGATTGATCACCCAGATTAACGGCCCTGTTGGAGTTATTTGCTCCCGATTTTCCTCCGTTCAAAGCGAGGGACTGATTGCCAAGATCCATCTTTTCCTTCTCAGGATTCGGTAATTTAGCCTCTTCCGAAACCAGGTCCACGAATAGGGCATCTGAGGGTAGATCGAGGTTATTCTTCAATTCGATAAACAACAGGCACACCAGCACCACCAGGTGAATAACCAGTGTTGCTATGATTCCATTGATGTTGCTGCGGTAGAGTCTGAACAAATTTCCCATTTCCCATGAAGGATTCTAAGGCACAAAATTACGTCAAAGAAATCAAATTTGAACAAAGCATCATAATTTTGGGAATGGGGAGGATGTTACTCCACGAACCAGTCGGGTTGGAGTGGAGGAAAGAGCTGTTTTTGGATGCTTTTTTCGTAAAGGGAGGTGATGGCTTCTCTCCCTTTGGTTCCAATATCTATCGAAAAATCATTCACATACAACTGAATATGGTTTCTCATCACCTCTTCATCCATGGATTGCGCATATCGCCTGACGAAAGGGAGCGAATCGTTTGGATTTTGAAGTGCGTATTCCACACTGCGCCGAAGGATCCTGTTCACTTTCAAACGGATCTCCTGAGGAAGATTCCTTTGGATGATGATGCCTCCCAGCGGAATGGGTAATCCGTTTTGCTTTTCCCAAAGTTCGCCGAGATCAACAATCTTTTTGAGTCCTTTGGCCTGGTAGGTAAACCTGTTTTCGTGGATGATTACTCCGGCATCAACTTCCCCCGATAGGATGACCTCTTCAATGTCCGAAAAAAGGTATTCCGTTTTATGTTTCAGGTGCGGATAGGCCAACGAAAGAAGCAGGTTGGCGGTGGTATATTTTCCGGGAATGGCAATTTTCAGGTCCTGCAATTCATCCGGATAGATTTTGTGTTTGCTGATGAGCAATGGACCGTTGCCAAAACCCAGGGCACTTCCGGAGGTCAACAGCTGGTAAGTTTCGGAAAGATAGGCAAAAGCATGGTAGCTCACTTTGGTGACTTCGAACGCAGCAGCGAAGGCCATTCGGTTCAACTCCTCCACATCGGCAAGATGAAGATCGAATCGCAAACCTTCGGTGTCGATTCTCCCGTTAACCATGGCATCAAAGATAAAGGTGTCGTTGGGACAAGTAGAGAAACCCAGCTTTAGCTTCATTATGAGAGCTGTTTGATTTTTGCAAACTTACGGAGGAAGCGGAAAAGCTCATCGGTGAGGTTTTCGATGGCAAGCGGGATGTCCCATTTGGTTATATCCCTCGATTCAACATAATTGGAGATGGCACGAATCTCAAGGAAAGGAACCTTCTCATGCAGACAAACATAAAAGACTGCTGCACCCTCCATGGATTCGACATCAGGATCGAAATTGGCAGAGATTTTTGTAATACTTTCGGAAGTACCGTGACTGATATTTCCAGTCACCCCGTTGACCGAGGCTAGTTCCAACTCCTTGAAATGGTTAGGGTTCACCATTTTCCCATTTTCGAACGGGAATTGATCGCACTCCATAAAACCGGCATCAAAAAGCGACACCACCCCATTTCCCTCTTCTATACCAAGGTCACAAATTTGTTCGCTTTTTACATTGACAACGGTACCTATAGAGAGTTCGTCACGGAAAGTTCCTGCTATACCGGCATTGATAACCAAATCATATTTTGTGGTGTAAAGCGCTCTTGTGAGGTGATAGGCCGTAAAAGTCATGCCGATGCCCGGAATAAGAAGATCGATTTCGAGATCATACCATTTGTAACGGAAGATATTCTTCCCTTCTCCCTCTATCTCAACAAGGTTCTCGAAAAACTGATAGAGTTCAAAACAGGTAGCTCCAACAAACAAAATTCTCATTCGGCAAAAACAGGTCTAATTAATTTAGCGGATCAAAAGTAAAATTTCCTAAATGCAAATTGAACCGCTAACTAACATTAATACTAGTTTTGGCGAAAAAAGTTAATAAAAGTTGTTTATTTGTATCCAGTTTAATTAAAAATTTCTATAACCAACAGCCTGAGGTCTCTTCTGCGTATTTTTGCAGAAATCAGGAGTGGTTCACTTTAAATAGTTCAACATGCAATTCTCTTTACACAGAAAGAAGGCAGACGGTTACCAGAAAATAGAGCGGTACCCCGTAGAAAGCGTAACCAAAATGGCAGAACATTATCGTCAGATTCTTGAGCTGATTGGAGAAGATACTACCAGGGATGGGCTGGACAAGTCACCCCTTCGAATCGCAAAAGCCATGCAGTTCATGACGCAGGGATACAGCATGGATCCGGAAGAGATGCTCCGTTCGGCGATGTTTAAGGAGGATTACCGCCAAATGGTGATTGTGAAGGATATCGAGATCTACTCCCTATGCGAGCACCACATGCTTCCTTTCTTCGGGAAAGCCCATGTGGCCTATATCCCCAACGAATACATCACCGGACTTAGCAAGATTGCCCGGGTGGTGGAAGCATACTCCCGCCGCCTTCAGGTCCAGGAGAGGCTTACACTGCAGATCAAGGAGTGCATACAGAATACCCTTTCACCGCTGGGAGTAGCCGTAGTCATTGAGGCCAAGCACATGTGTATGTGCATGCGTGGTATCGAAAAACAGAACTCTGTAACGACCACTTCCGATTTTACCGGCGCCTTCGAAAAAGTGGCTACCCGGGAGGAGTTTATCAGGCTGATCAGTTCGAAGCTGTCGTAGGAAAGACGGAGGAATGACGGAAAGACTAGGATGACTTGGATGACTGGGACGACGGAAAGACGGAGTGACGGAGGGACTGGGAGACTGAACTTCTAGGTCAAAGGAATGTGAAAATTGGTAAATGTGGAAATGTGGAAATTGGCTGAGCCGCAGTTCTTTATTTCCATACCACAATGTTCATTATACTCAAATCCTACCGCGTAGGCGGTTATAGTATTGTAGCCCGGGGTAAAGCGACGAAGGAGCTACACCCCGGGTTATGAATGCGGGAAATGAGACCGTCTGCGCGCGCGTTTTCGAAAAAGAGATACATTTTTGTCAGACGGAAGGTTCAATTTCGGGAAATAGAATCTGGTTAATCGAAGAATTGAGGAGTTTTTTATCTTTGCAGCCAAATAACAAGAAAATAAATAGAAATGAAGGTATATGTTTTCCCCGGTCAGGGAGCCCAGTTTGTAGGAATGGGAAAAGATCTTTACGACAACTCCCCCGAAGCCAAAGCCCTATTCGAAAAGGCCAACGAAATTCTGGGTTTCAGCATCACCAACATCATGTTTGGCGGAACCGATGAAGAACTCAAACAAACAAAAGTCACTCAGCCTGCCATCTTTTTGCACTCCGTTCTTTTGGCAAAAACCATGGGCGCAGCATTTCAGCCTGACATGGTAGCCGGACATTCACTCGGCGAATTTTCCGCTTTGGTGGCAGTCGATGCCCTCTCCTTTGAAGACGGACTGCTGCTGGTTTCCAAAAGGGCTTTGGCCATGCAGAAAGCCTGCGAAGTTGAACCCTCCACCATGGCAGC
Organism: uncultured Tangfeifania sp.; assembly: GCA_964358545.1. Classification (GTDB taxonomy): domain Bacteria; phylum Bacteroidota; class Bacteroidia; order Bacteroidales; family Prolixibacteraceae; genus CAINVV01. The sequence continues at coordinate 20,632 of CAYHQN010000042.1, forward strand.
CATCCTGGGTGTCGACGATGCTGTCGTTGAACAGGTTTGTGCCGAAATTGAGGAGGTAGTAGTTCCTGCCAATTACAACTGCCCCGGGCAGCTGGTGATCTCAGGATCCATTGAAGGGGTCGATAAAGCTTGTATCCGTCTGACCGAACTGGGAGCCAAGCGCGCCCTCAGACTCAATGTGGGGGGGGCATTTCATTCACCATTGATGGAACCCGCCCGCACCGAACTGGCAAAGGCGATCAATTCCACAGAATTCAAAACACCTATTTGCCCTGTATATCAAAATGTCAATGCCTTTCCTGTTTCTGATCCTGCTGAGATCAAAGCCAACCTGATTGCCCAACTGACGGCGCCCGTGCGCTGGACACAGACTGTTGTCAACATGCTGGCCGATGGGGCAGATTCTTTTACAGAAGTTGGTCCCGGAAGCGCACTGCAAGGGATGATCAAAAAAGTGGACAGAGCCGTTCAGACGAGCGGAATAAGCACATTTCAGGCATAATTACAAATTACAAATTACAAATTAAAAATGAAGGGGATTTGTGCGGCAGAAGCCTTGCCCCATTAATTTTTAATCTTTAATTTGTAATTTGTAATTTTACTTAGATGCGTTACAAACTCACATTGAAGCTGGCCGATCCCCACCGCAATATCCTGCCGGTGAACTACCAGTTTGAGTTGGGTTCATGGTTTTACCGAATGGTCAACCAGCAGGATAGCGCACTCTATGCTTATCTTGTTGCTTCCGGGTACGTTAAAAAGGAAGGACCCTTTCGCAACTTTGTCTTTTCTCATTTGATGGTTCCAGACCGGAAAATCGAAGGCGACCGGCTTTTGATCCATAGCGAAAGAATAGGGCTCATTTTCTCAACCATTCCGGACGAATCACTGGTCCCTTTGATTATGGAATGTTTTCAAAAGACACACTTCCTGTTGGGAGACCGCATCTCACAGGTCTCCTTTCTGGTCGAAGCGGTCGAACCGTTACCGGAACCGGAGTTTACCGACAAAATGACATTCAAAACCCTTTCGCCGCTTCACCTCACAATGAAGATACCTGGTCGGAAAAATGAACTTTTCCTATCTCCCGAAACTTCCGGTTACGCCCGTTTTTTTTACGAGAACCTTCACCGGAAATTCAGGCTGCTGAACGGCTTCGACCATCCGCATGACCCACTGGTTGGAAAATTTAAGCTGCGATCACCCGTCACGCAAAAGGGGATTACTGTGCAATCGGGCAATCCCGGTCAAAATAAACTCATAGGATATCAGTTGCGGTTCAGGTTGCAGGCCGATCCCGCCTTGCTAAAAGTAGGGTATTATCTGGGCTTTGGGGAGAAGAACCATTTGGGGTTTGGTTGCTGTGAGAGCCTCTGAATCCCCTTGGCAATCTATCGGGAAGCCTCTCCCTCCTTCATTACACCGCAAAAATACATGTTTAACATTATTTAACACTGGGGCGGGGGGTAACATTTTAAATCTTTTGGGTATTAATTACAAATGCGGGTATGATTTTCCACCAAATAAAAGTTCCATCCGTTACATGGACATTATACCAATATTTTTTTTACAAACATTTTAATACCTCTGAAGATGAAGGATCGCAACAACCTGAAATTGTTTTTTGTATCCGCATTGTTGTTGATCCCCGTTTACAAGAAGCATTTTACCCAGGAAGAGGTGAAGGCCATTGTCGCTTTTACGAAACCCCTGCCGGGAAAAAATTGGCGGAAAAGACCCCAATGATCACGATGGAATCGATGCAACTCTCCCAGACATGGGCCATGTCACTGATGGGAAAGATACAGGCTTATCTTAACTGATTGGGATAAAGCAATCACAAGGTTTGTCTTTTTTCAACACAAAACCAACTAAATATGAGCCACAACAAATTTGTTTGAAAGGCCGCACCGGATCCCAACACCCTGCTGCGTCGCGAAACCTGCAAGGGATTAGCTGCTCACCGGTGCGGCCAAAAAGCTGGATTCTTCCATCTTTCAGGAGCAGGCCTTGTGCGGTTGACACGATGCTCATAAGGTAAAAGCTATGCGTGAAAATAGTGAATTAATTCTAATAATGAATTGTTATGAAAGAAATGACTATTGAAAAAATGGAGTTGATTGAGGGTGGTAATTGGCAGATGGTTGTTATATGTACTGGTGCATCATTTGCCTTAGGAACTATCACATTCGGTCTTGGTTTACTTGTAGGCCTTGGCTGTGCATTAGTAAGTGATGTACAATAGAAATATTATTAATTTTATAAATATGAAAAAGATAGACTCAGATCAGATGTGTTTTCTTAATGGTGGCAGTTGGGCTCTTTTTGTTGAAGATGCTAGCTGTATAGGGCTTTCAGCAATAGTAGGGGTGATTAATCCTCTTGCTGGGCTAGTTTTTGGATTAGGTTGTTCATTGTATTATAATAATAAACTAGGATAATATTCTATTTTGTTTTTATGAATATTTATCTTAATACACGATTTTTCTATTCAGAAATCTAAGTTTAGCGTTTGGGCAACAAATAAATGGAGTTGCCCAAACCCTTTTTCAAGCTTTAATTTTATGAACTATATGCATTACTTGTTATTAATTTATAATCATTGTAAATCTATTCAGCGAAGTATTTTATCAACAAGAAATATTTTGGCAAATATTTTCATTGCTATTTCTCTGTTGTATATAGGAATACTCTTATTTGAAGGTTCATATGTTTTGCGTGATTATATATTAGCTGAAGAATATGATTTAAATAGTTTAATCGTTAAATATATTGTAATTATTGGACTTGCTGATTTTTTTATGAAAATTTTCTTTCTTAATATATCAAACATTAACATTACACCTTATTTGAGATTAGATATACAGAGAGAATTGCTATCTAATTTTATTATTATTAAAAGTCAATTTCATATAGTCAACATAGTTTCATTTATTTCACTTATACCCATTACAGTTGTTGGCGCTCACGCTTTTTCTTGCCCTGATCTCTTTATCATTGTCTGTTTTATTTTATCCATTTTCGCTTGTAACAGCTATTTTGCTTTTTTATTAAAATTATTTTTTACTTCAAAGATTATTATAAATTTTGCACTCCTTGTATTCGTGATTCTATTATATTTTTTGCGCGAATTTATTTTTGATAAATTGTGCAAATATTTATTTTCTCTTATATCTATAAAAATTTATATGCTTCTAATTATAGCACTTATATTGTTAATTGCTATAGTCTATATGCATATAATTGCATGCAGAAAAATTAAAAATCAATTATATCAATAGTTTTTATATAATTTTACACTAAAACTTTAAATTTTATTAAATGGGAATCAGAAGATATCGAAATATCAGTGTTTTTATCATTTTGGAAGTAAAGATGCTTCTAAGAAATAAAAAGTCTATAAACAATTTGGGTCAAATCATAATCCTATACATATTCTCTTTGCTGATTTTTATCTTAAAAGCAAAGACATCTTTTCGAGAATCAATATTTTATTTTATTATCCTTAGTTTGATGAGTGGTGCATTTATTGTGGGACACGGAGTTTACCTGCTGACATGGGAAAGTACATATTTTAACTCGTTAATAACAAAGACAGTATCCTTAAAGCAATTCTTTAGATCAAAATTTTGGCTGTTTTCTTTTAGTGCTTTATTTTTTACTATTTTCAATATTTTATTGTTAATTGTGTCGGATAATTCGAGTTTTATTTTCCTTTATTTGTCGTTTTTATTTTTTAATGTTGGTATTATTTCACCTGTAGTAATACTTGTTTCATTATTTAATAATGAAAGAGCAGCATTAGACAAAGGAATTTTTTTCAATTATGAAGGGTACGGTGCGTGGCAGTATTTAATGCTATTTCTCGAACTGAGCATTCCAGGAATATTATATTTTATCTTTTCATACTTGGTTAGTACTATGGGCGCAATTATTATTATTGGTTTATTGGGTATAATAGGTATAATACTAACTAACTTTTTAAATAGCCTAATTATCAAGCTTTTTAATAAAAGGAAATATTTAATAATTGATGGATTCAATAAAAAATAGTATGCAAATAAAAATTGAAAAATTAAAAAAGAGATACCACAATTTTCTTCTTCGAGTTGATGAACTTACAATCGATTCACCTGAGATAGTTGGCATCATAGGAAATAATGGCGCAGGTAAGACTACTTTACTTAAGTTGATCCTTGATTTAATTAAGTCCGATTTAGGTACAGTTTTTTCGGATAATATTCCAGTGATGCTTTCAGATCACTGGAAGAACTATACAGGTTCATTTTTAGATGAAGATTTTCTTATACAGTTTTTAACTCCAATTGAGTTTTATTATTTCATTGGTAAGGTTTATAAAATTAGTACGGAGGAAATTGATAAGGAAATTCTGAAATATGCTGATTTCCTTAATTTCGATGTATATTCAAAAAAATATATAAGAGATTATTCAATTGGTAATAAGTATAAAATCGGAATTGTTTCTACCTTACTAATAAAGCCAAAGATATTGATTTTCGATGAACCCTTTAATTATTTAGATCCAAAGGCACAAAACCAGTTAGTAAAAATACTTAGAGGTCAAAGTGAAAATGACAATGTTATTGTTATTATATCCAGTCATGACTTAGAGCACATTGCAGAACTTTGTACTCGAGTTTTATATATTGAGAATGGAGTTATATTAAATGATATAGGCAATATTGATAAGGAAATTACACGAAAAAAATTGAGGGGATATTTTGACCTATAGTATGTTGTTTATTTGACTTTGTTTTTTTCTAATGAACCATAATAATTTTGTCTTTAAATACGGAAATTGGAAAATTTATATCATTCTTTCGATTTTTGGTCTTATAATTGGTTTTTCAATAAATTATCTTTTTTTATCTGAAGGACTTTATTATCAGTCGTTTGGTGAACAATTGGCAGTTGATCGCATTGCAAAAATAATCGAGATTTCACAAAAATGGCATTGGATTGGCTATCTGTTTATCCCCATTATTGTTTTAATCCGTGTTAGTTTTACTTCAATTTGCTTGTATATCGGATGCTTTCTTGCAAATAGCCAGGCCCATTTCAGAGAGTTGTTGAAAGTGGCTTTGCTGGCAGATTTTGTTTTCGTATTAGCCGGAATCGTAAAATTTGTCATCCTGATTTTCTTCAGGGATATCAGTAAACTGGAGGACCTACAATTTCAGCCATTGTCGTTTCTGGAATTATTCCCACGAAACTCCGTGGATAAACTGTTTGTTTACCCCTTTTCGTTGCTTAGCGTTTTTGAGTTGCTGTATTGGCTGGTACTTGCCTGGTTGCTGTCAGTTGTTCTTGAAAAACCGTTTGGCAACTCACTGAAAAGAGTCGCTTCCTCCTATGGTACTGGCCTTTTACTTTGGGTTTTGTTCGTGATGTTTTTAACTGTAAACCTGACTTGATGCGCAAACTTGTAAAATATTTGATACTGTTTGTTTTGCTGGCATCAGCAAGTTGGTTGGTTATACATACGGTTCAATCATACAAGGCGAAGAAGGCAGCGACAGAAAAAGTTCAAACATTGCAGCACTGCTGTTTCAATTCGCTGCACGGGGGACAAACCTGTCTGGATGGTTTCAATCCCAACCAGCCAACGGTAATTATTTATTTTAACCCTGAATGTGAACATTGCCAGTATGAAGCCACGGAGATCGGGCGGCAACCCGAACGTTTCGGGAAGGCCAATATGATTTTGATCACGCCTGATAACTCGAGAGAAAGGATTGAAAACTTTGCCCGTCAGTACCGGCTTTGGCAGGTTGATAACCTGGTTGTACTGCTCGATCGTAACTTCCAGTTTAAAAAATATTTTGGCACATCGGTTTTTCCTTCTGTTTTCATTTATGGAGCTAACAAGCGTTTGCTGAAACAGTTTATCGGGGAGGTAAAAATGGAGGCAGTGCTGCAAATTATAGAATAGTAAAAATACAAGTATTTATATATTTAACAGATTCTCAACAGATTGCTTCGTCGTTCCTCCTCGCAATGACGATGCATCATCAAGGTGGGGTGGTGAAATGAGAAAGGGTTGGCGGGATAGAATGCTCTGAAAATATTGCGTAGTTGACCCGCCAACCCTTTCTCATTTCACCACTGCTGCGACAACATTGCGTCATTGCGACCGCGAGGAACGAAGCGGGAAGCAATCTGTTGAGAATCGTTGACATTCTTCTTAACTTAATGACATCACCCTGCTTAGGAAAAATAAATTGAAACAGTTTGTAAATGCTCCTAATGCCTTATGAAAGAACATAACCTAATAAAAAAGACCTTCACCAAGCAATACAGCCAGTTTTATTGCGGGTTGGCATGCCTTACCTCCATTGTCAAATACCATGGCGGGGAGATTACCCAGGAGAAACTCAGGGGGACCAGCGGCACCACCCTGCAGGGCACAAGTTTGCTGGGGCTATACCAGTCGGCCCAAAAACTGGGATTCGAAGTGCAAGGGTACGAAGCCGATTTCGAGAATCTGAAGAAAATGGAGGCGCCTGTGATCCTCCATATCCTCAAGGATGGCAATCTTGAGCATTATGTGGTCTGCTATGGATACGATGCGGAAAGGTTTATCATCGGCGATCCGGGTACCGGAATTTTGGAATACACGGAAGCGGAGCTGGAAGCCGTCTGGAAATCGAAAGCCATGCTTGTACTCACTCCTGGCGAAGGGTTCAAAAGAAAAAAAACGGAGTCGAAAAACCAGTGGAACTGGATCAAGGGGTTAATCCGTGAGGATGTTCCGGTACTTTCGGTGGCGGCTTTGATGGGGGTCGTATTGTCGGTACTCGGGTTGGCAGTGGCCATCTACACCCAGAAATTAATCGATAAAATACTTCCTTCCGGAGACCGGGAACTCCTGTTTAAAAGTTTGGCGATTTTTGTGGTTATTTTATTGGCCAGGGCTTTTATCGGGTATATCAGGGGCATCATGCTAATCAGACAAAGTAAAGAGATGAACATCCGTGTGGTATCTTCATTCTTTGGGAAATTGCTGCTCCTGCCGGAGAGTTTTTTCGATAGTACCTCTACCGGCGATATGATTGGCCGGCTGAACGATTCCCAACGGATCCAGCGGGTGGTGATCAGCCTGATCAGTAACATCCTGATCGATGTATTGGTGATAATTTCCTCCCTAACCTATATTTTTATGCTCTCCCTGTCCACAGGATTGATCACCTTGTTGGCAATTCCTGTTTTTGGGTTGCTGGCGTGGAAATACAACAAAAGGATCATCAACAAGCAGCGGGAGGTGATGCAAACCTATGCCCTGACAGAGAGCAAATACATCGATACCATTCAGGGCATCCGGGTCATCAAATCCGGGAACAAGGAGTCCCTGCTGGCTAAATCGGTACAGGCCGTCTACAATTTCTTCCAGGAGAAGTCCTTCGAACTTGGCCTTCTTGGTAACAAAATCAACTTGTGGGCTCAGGCAGGAAGCGTGGTACTTCTTTCGGGGGTGATAGCCTGGGGCTCTTTTCTGGTTTTGGGGAAAGAGCTGCTTTTGGGTCAGATGATGGCCATTGTCTCTATTGCCGGAAGCCTGGTCGCCTCTGTGATCAATACCGCCATGGCCAACATCCAGTTTCAGGAGGCCAAAATAGCCTTCGAACGCATGTACGAATTTTCAGCCGCTGAACCGGAATATGTGCTGGAAGAGCCAGATATACAGAAGTCTATGGATATCCAAACCCTTGAATTGAAAGAGTTGAGTTTCAGGTTTCCTGGTAAGGGACTTCTGCTGAAGGGGATCAGCATGAAATTCGAGAGGGGGAAGAGTGTCACCATCTTTGGCGAGATTGGATGCGGTAAGAGTACCCTGATGGCCGTTCTCCAAAGATTCTATCCATTCGAGTCGGGCGAGATCTGCATCAACGGTTCTGATTGGTCCTCCATGCCTGTACCCGAATGGCGTGGCCACATCGCGGTGGTCTCGCAGCATGTCAAGCTTTTTAACGGCACCATCCTGGAAAATATCTGCCTGCAGGAAAACCCCAATGTTCAGGAGGTAGTAGATTTTTGCCGCGAAACGGGCCTCGATCCTTTTATCCGGGAGTTTCAGCAGGGGTATGCAACCATTATCCACGAAAACAGCGCCAACCTTTCCGGCGGACAGCAACAGATGATCGCCCTGGCCCGCGCACTTTACAGGAAGCCGCAGGTACTGTTGCTGGATGAGGCCACTGCCGCCATGGACCGCCGTTCGGAGCAGTTCGTTTTAAAACTACTACAGCAGAAAAAGAAAGAAATGATGGTTGTTTTTGTCACCCACAGGGTTCAACTGGCCCGTCATACCGATTACATTTATGTCATTGAAAACAAGCAAATAGCTGCTTCCGGGACCCATGATGAGATTGTCCTTTGCAACAGTTTGTACCGGGAGGCTTTTGAGGAGATCGTATTGGCCTGAAGTCTGGATCATTAGAATATTTTTGATCTTTTTCCGAAAAATAGAGGTAACCTTTTAGCATTTTGCAGTATTAAGGTTTACAACGATTTCGGCTGACATTCCTCTGTTCGTTGTCCTGACCTAAATGATAGATTGATGTAATTTAAACCAATTTTGCTTACTAATCAGGAAGCGCACTTTTGTTATTGACATAATAAAGTTTAAATTTGATTGTAATTTGAAATCACCGATATCCTAAATAGTTTAACTTAATTTTTATTCAATGAGACACAATAATTATTTTTTGGTTGTTGTTTGTTCTTTTGTAATGCTACTGGCCTCAGGGTCTTATGTAGCTAAGGCGCAGCCTATTGCTCCTGATCCGGCTTTCCGGATTGGGAAACTGCCTAACGGGATGACCTATTACATCCGTCACAACGAAGAGCCTAAAGAACGGGCCAGTTTTTACATCATTCAAAACGTTGGGGCTCTGCTGGAAGATGACAGTCAGAACGGACTTGCGCACTTTCTGGAGCACATGGCCTTCAACGGCACCAAAAATTTTCCCGACAAAGGGATCATCAACACTCTCGAAAAACACGGGGTGCAATTTGGCCGAAACATCAATGCCTATACCGCATTCACCGAAACCGTCTACAACATGAGTGATGTGCCTGTAACCAAACCAGGTCTGGTCGACACCTGCCTGCTGGTATTGCACGACTGGTCGCATTTCCTGCTGCTCACCGACAAGGAGATCGACCTGGAGCGCGGGGTCATTACGGAGGAGTGGAGAACCCGCCGGACAGCCGGATTCAGAATGCAACGCGCCATGTTTCCGGTGTTGTTCAAAGGGTCCAAATACGCAGTTCGTGATGTGATCGGCGATTCAGCCATCATCAAACATTTCAAATATGACACATTGCGTAAATTTTACCACGATTGGTATCGCACAGATCTTCAGTGTATTGCGATTGTGGGTGATATCAATGTGGATGATGTGGAAAAATCCATCAAGGCGCAGTTTTCTTCCATCCCTGCTGTTGAAAATGCCCAGCCACGCGTAGAATTTCTGGTTCCCGATCACAAAGAGACCTATTTTGTTCAGGTCAAGGACAAAGAGTCGATGCAATATGCTATCAACATATACATCAAGCACAGAGCGCCAAAACCAGAGCTGAAAGATGCGGCATACTACCGTGATCAGTATGCTAATCAGTTGTTTAACGCGATGATGGGAGACCGTATTACCGAAATGCTACAAAAGGGGGTTCCTCCATTTGTAAGCGGTAGTGTCAATTATGGGGGATTTGTAAGAGGATATGAGGCAATGGGCATTTCTGCTACTTCTAAACCTGATCAGGAGGATGTGGCTCTTCGGGCCATCTACACGGAAGCTATGCGCCTCTTAAGATATGGTTTCACCCAGGGTGAGGTGGATCGTGCCAAAAGCAACATGCTGACACGTATCGAAAACCAATATAAACAACGCGACAAGATTCGTAACGATACTTACATCAGTGACGCCCAGTCCAATTTTTTGACTAACGAACCGCTCACCTCCATCGATTTCGACTGGATGGCAGTTCAGCAGTTGCTTCCAACCATAACCGCTGAAGAACTTTCGGCCAAAGCCAAAAAATGGATAGTACCCGAAAACAGGGTCATCATCGTGATGGGTCCTGATAAAGAAGGCGCGAAGCTTCTGACTGAACCTGAGGCGCTGGCGATTCTCAAAGAGGTTGAAGCATCAGATATCAAACCTTACGAAGATACCAAGGTTAGTACCAGTCTTATTGACAAACCGCTCAAAGGTTCTTTGGTGGTTAAGACCACTCCGCTGCCCCAGTTCAAAGCAGTTGAATGGACGCTGGCCAACCATGCAAAAGTGGTCTACCGTTGGGCAGATTATGAAAAGGACAACGTAGCTGTGCGTGGTATCAGTCCTGGAGGAAGCTCCCTGCTACCGGTCGACCAATTGGCCTCTGCCATGATGATGCCGCAATTTGTCGGGATGTTTGGCGTTGACACTTTCGATGCTACAACCCTGAAGAAAATGCTGACAGGTAAAAATGTCAACGTTGGTGTTGGTCTTTCAGAGCTGAACGAAACAATATCAGGATCTTCTGCTCCAAAAGACTTCGAAACAATGATGCAGCTGCTCTATTTGAAATTTGAGAAGCCACGTTTCGATAAGGAGGCATTCCTGGCGCTGAAAGGCAGGTATGCAGGTATGGTGGCAGGTCTTGCAAACAATCCGCAAAAAATCGTGAGTGACTCTCTAACGCTGATATTGACAAGCAACAGTAAACGTACCAAACTTGTCGTTCCTGCCATGATTGATGAACTCTCCATTGAGCAAATGGAAAAGATCTACCGGGACAGGATTTCTGATGCCGGCGACTTTACCTTCTTTATCGTAGGTAACCTCGATGAGGCCACAGTTAAACCATTGGTCGAAAAATACATTGGCTCGCTAACTGATTTGCCCAGGACAGAAAAGTGGAAAGACAACAATGTCAATGGTCCAAAAGGCAAGACTGTGAAGGGAATAGCTATTCCGATGCAGGTCAACAAGGCTACAGTTATTGTAAATTACAACAAAAAGGCCGCATACGAAGCCAAATCCAATCTTATCCTCGACATCATCAAAGGAGTGCTGACCCTTCGTTATACCGAGGAGATCCGCGAAAAAGAGGGTGGTACTTATGGTGTAAGTGTAATGGGTAGCAGTCAGCATTATCCCAAGGCAGAGAAGGGTTTGCAGATGATGTTTGATGCCGAACCGGAACGGTCTGCTCACCTGAAATCGATCATCTACAGTGAAATTGATAAGATCGTCGCAAACGGACCAACCGCAGAGGATTTGGACAAAGTAGTGAAGAATCTCCTGAAGAACCGTGAGCAGAACAAACTTCACAACGCCTATTGGATGGGTACTTTGTCAGATTATTATCAGCACAACATCAATACTGATGCACCCGAGAACTTCGAAAAAATTCTTGGCAGCGTAACCAGGGAGGATGTGAAAAAGTATGCAGCCGGGTACTTTAAAGGTGCCGATCTGGTCGATCTAATCTTTTTACCACCAAAAAAATAGTTCCGCTACCGTGGATCAGAAACAAAAAAATACCTGGTTTCCACCAGGTATTTTTTTGTGGAGCTGAGGGGAGTCGAACCCCTGTCCAAACGAGGAAGCAATACGCTTTCTCCATGCTTAGCCTTGATTTGGTTTTCGAACGACAGCTGGCTCAGGGCCACCGACTGGCATCTTAACTCCGGTTATTTCATCAGGGAAGCGGAGTAATCCCCTGACTATTCCCGATTTATCTGCACCTCCGGATCGGGCCGCTTCAGGACATGGCACCCGGGAGATGTCTCACTCCAGTATCTAATACCGGATTAGCTGATCAACGTTACGTCGATTAAGCGGCAAGAGCGAAGTTATCTGCGCCAACTAATTGTTTGAGCCTTAAGATTTACGGGCCAAAACTCAATGCCCGGCATGCTTACATACCTCTTCTACCCGCTGTCAAAACCGGTCAGCCCCAATGGGGAGGCAAAGTTAACACAAATTTTCGATTTTGGATTTTCGATTTTGGAATGACGGAA
>CAYHQN010000043.1:0-31878 GCA_964358545.1 uncultured Tangfeifania sp.
TTCAGGTACTGGGGCAACAATTCTAGGGAATACAAACAGTGTAGTAGTCAATTTTTCCTCAACAGCCACATCGGGTAACCTAATCGTATTAGGGAGAAATGCGTGTGGCGATGGTGTCGCTTCCCCAAATTACCCGGTTGTTGTGAATCCGCTTCCCGGAGCTGCGGGAGTTATCACCGGAACATCAAATCCGTGCCAGGGCCTGACAAATGTTTCTTACTCCGTTCCTGGTATTTCAGATGCCACTTCTTATGTCTGGGCCTATTCCGGGACCGGTGCCACAATAACAGGCACATCCAATAATGTAACCATTGATTTTGCGGCCAATGCGACAGATGGAAATTTAACAGTATTTGGAAGAAATTCCTGCGGTGATGGAGCTATCTCTGCCAATTATCCGGTTACGCTAGATTTACTTCCAGCTGCTGCGGGAACCATGTCAGGGCCAATTACGGTATGTCAGGGATATCCAAATCCCTATGCCTATTCTGTCTCTGCTATTGCCAATGCTACAAATTATGTATGGAGTTACACTGGAACTGGTGCCGCAATTACGGTTGGTACACCTGGAAATATCAGTATCAATTTCTCAAACAATGCTTCTTCCGGTGACCTCGTCGTCTATGGAGCCAATGCTTGTGGAGATGGTGTGTCAGCTAGTTATGCGATTACCGTAAATCAACTTCCGGTGGCATCCGGAGTAATTACCGGACCTGCTGCCGTTTGTCAGGGGCAAACAGGAGTTCAGTATACCGTAGCTGCGATAACCAACGCAACTTCATATATTTGGACATATACAGCTTCGGGGGCTACTTTTTCCAGCACTACTGTCAGAACTCCAAGTATCAATTTTTCCAATACTGCAACTTCCGGATATTTAACAGTCAGGGGAGTAAACTCATGCGGTCAGGGGGTATTGTCAGCGAATTTTCTGGTAAGTGTGAACAATAGTCAGACTGCTCCTACAGTAGACGCTGGTGCATCTAATTCGATCTGTGAAGGGACCACCTTTTATTCGATCAACGATGCTACTGCCTCAAACTATTCTACACTTAACTGGATAAGTTCAGGTACAGGTTCCTTTATTAATCCGACTACTATCAATCCGACCTATTTTCCCAGTGCTGCCGATGTTACTGGTGGTTCAGTTACTCTGACGCTGCTGGGTACAGCCATTTCACCTTGTACAAATTCAGTGGTAAGCTCCCGAACCCTGACCATTATACCTAAACCTGTGGTGAATGCCGGACCGGATGGGCAAATATGCAGGGGTGACGTCTTTACTACCAGTAATGCAACCGCCTCCAATGCTTCATCAACTTCATGGAGTAGAGGCACTGGTGACGGCACATTTGACAACTCCTCACTTCTGGTTACAGTTTATACCCCCGGCCCTAATGATATTGCCAATGGAGGTGTCCTTCTTACCTTAACAGCAAACAACATTAATCCCCCTTGTGGCGTTGGATCTGTTTCAGATTCTTTTTTCCTTAAGATCGTTCCCTTCCCCACAACCAGCGCAGGATCAAATGCTTCAATTTGTTCCAATGGGAGCTATACAGTTACCGGGGCTACTGCCACTAATTATTCCACAATTACCTGGTCCAGCTCAGGCAGCGGAGTCTTTTCTGATATCCATGTTCTCTTGCCCGTATATACGCCAAGTGCAACTGATATCAGTGTTGGTAGTGTTACACTTACCCTTACGGCTACTCCGAACGTACCGTGTGGCAACCCGGTCTCTGCAACGATGATACTTACTATTCTTCCAATTGCAGATGTTTATGCAGGAGCTGATGCTTCTGTTTGCCAGGCAGGTAGTTATACAATTATGGATGCCGTGGCTCATCATCACGATCCGGCAACGATTGCTTGGAGTATGAACGGCACAGGAACTTTAACAAACGGAAGCAGTCTACAACCCACCTATGCACCCAGTGCTGCTGATGTCGCTGCCGGATCTGTGATTCTGACAGTTACTGTATCAAGTCTTTCCCCATGCGTTGCTCCTGTAACTGACTTTATGGTTTTAACGGTTATCCCTACTCCTGTTGTGAGTGCCGGACCTGATGCCAACGTTTGTGCTGGTGCGAGTTTCCCGATTACTGTAGCTTCAGCTCCAACCGGATCATCGGTGGCCTGGTCTAAAACCACCGGAACAGGAACATTCTCAAACCAGAATATACTATTTCCAACGTATATTCCTAGCGCGGCTGACCTTGTGGCTGGTCATGTAACCCTTCGGCTTACCGCTCAACCGGTTTCGCCGTGCAACAGTGCAGTTTATGATGAATTTGTCCTCACTTTTGTTCCTCCTGCGACTGCCAATGCCGGGCCGGATGACAGGATATGTCAGTCTCAGACCACCTACACCATTGGCGGCACCTCCTCCAACAGTTCATCTGTCAATTGGACTACTTCCGGTACAGGTACTTTCGTAAGTGGCACGACTTTAACTCCTACTTATTCTCCGAGCCCGGCGGATATTGCTGCGGGCAGTGTAACACTGACCCTTCATGCTACCGGAACAGCTCCTTGCGCTGATGCAACAGATTTTATGGTACTCTCTTTCGCTCACACCCCTACAGTATCAGCAGGTTCTGCTGCAAGTGTATGCCAGGGCTACCCGTTTACTGTCAGCGATGCCACTGCATCAGATTATTCATCATTGTTGTGGACGCACAATGGACTGGGGAACTGGTCTTCAAACCCAGCAACGACATTAACACCTACATACAATCCCGGAACAGGTGAAACAGGACCTGTGACACTTACCTTAACGGCAAATGCATCTACTCCGTGCGGGGGACAGGTTTTTGCAACCAAAATTTTAACAATACAGGCAGCACCAACTGCCTATGCAGGACCGGATGCGCAAGTTTGTCAACCAAATACCTACACGATCATTGGTGCAACGGCTGCCAATGCAGGAATCCTTAACTGGAGTAGTTCCGGAAGTGGAACTTTTACCGGGAACGGAACACTTACACCCACTTATCATCCGAGCTCAGCTGACTTTTCTTCCGGTCAGGTAACCCTGACCCTGCAGGCAAACGGGATTAATTCCTGTAGTGCACCGGTAACTGATAACATGGTACTACAATTGATTTCTACTCCCACTGCTTATGCAGGAATTGATGCAATAATTTGTCAGGGAGGAAGTTATGCTGTAAGTGATGCAGCTGTAACCAAATACAGTTCATTTATCTGGACCAAATCCGGGACTGGATCGCTGACTGGTGACAATACTCTTACGCCAACTTACACACCCAGCGCTGCTGATTTTGTGACTGGAGCAGTTACGCTCACCTTGACTGTCCAACCAAATTCTCCCTGTGCTGCTGCTGCGGTTGATCAAATGATTATCTCCATACAGTCACCTCCGACTGCAAATGCAGGTGTGGATGCGACTACATGCGAGGGAAACACTTTCACGCTTTCGGGAGCCGTCACCAACAGCGCCTCTTTTGCCTGGACAACTACAGGTTCCGGTAGTTTTACTGGTATAAGTACTAATTCTCCAAGGTACATTCCAAGTGCTGCCGATGCTATAGCCGGTAGTGTAACCTTTACATTGACTGCCGTTGCCAATAGCCCATGTGTTACCAATGTTTCGGATGACATGACCCTCACGGTAGTTCCCCGTCCGGTTGTCAATGCCGGCAATGATGCAGTTATTTGCGCGACAAATATTTATGATTTGTCACTTGCTACTACACTTGCGACAGCCAGCAATACGGCCAGCACATTGTGGAGTACCTCCGGCGATGGAATCTTTTCCAATATGGGGCTGCTGCATCCGACTTATACACCCGGATCCGGAGATATTTCAAGTGGACAAGTAAGATTGACACTGACGGGTCAGCCAAATTCATCTTGCAGTTCACCTGCAAGTGATTACATGGTGTTGACCATCAATAATTTGCCTACAGCCAATGCAGGTCCGCCAACTGTTTCTATTTGTAAAGAGGGTTATACCATTGCCGGAGCCACTGCTTCCAATTATTCCTCTGTACTTTGGAGCGGCGGTACCGGTACTTTGACCAATGCCAATACATTGACACCTACTTACACTCCAAGCAGTAGCGAAATTGCCGGTGGTTCAGTTACATTGACATTAACTGTGACAGGTGCGGCCCCTTGCGGAGGAGTGGCAACAGATACAATTATCCTTTTAATTAATCCCGCTGCACCAACGATCAGCGTTCTTGGCGGAAGTCCAACCACCTTTTGCGAAGGAGGAAGTATTACCCTGACAGGAGCTACTTCAGGTTACAATTACACGTGGACACCAGGAGGTACTACAACTCAAAACAAAATTGTCATAGCTTCCGGTAGTTACCGGTTGGTCATTACTGACCCTGTTACAGGATGTAGTAGCCCTGCGTCAAACGCGATTGTTGTAACGGTAAATCCTACTCCTAAATTGTCAAGTACTTTAACTCCTGGTGCAATTTGCAGTGAAACAGCTTTCACTTATACACCTGCCAGTTCAACCACCGGCACCACTTTCAGCTGGATCCGACCGGTTGTAACGGGCATTAGCAATGCTCAGGCAAGTGGAGGAACAGGTGTCGATCCGAATGAAATTTTGATTAATACTTCCACAAGTTCGGTGCTGGTCACATACATTTATACTTTAACGGCCAATGGATGCAGCAATACCCAGAATGTCACCGTACAGGTGAATCCATCACCGGTTTTAACCAGCAGTTTGACCCCTGCGCCGATTTGCAGCGGTTCTCCCTTCAGTTATGTGCCATCCAGTTCGACGCCCGGTACTACTTTTAACTGGACCAGGGCTTCTGTTCCTGGTATCCTTAATGCACTGGCTTCAGGTTCTGGTAATCCGAATGAGGTATTGTACAATTCAACTACTGCACCGATAGCCGTGACGTACCAGTATTATATGTCAATTTCAGGGTGTACAAATCCAATACCGGCCAATGTTGTTGTAACTGTAAACCCAACTCCATCGCTCACTAGTTCACTCACTCCTCCACCTAGATGCAGCGGTGAATTTTTCTCATATGTGCCAACCAGTAACCCTGCTGCTGCCAGCATGAGCTGGTCCAGAATGGCTGTCGCAGGTATCACCCAACCAACATCCAACGGAATTGGTAATATTGGTGAATTTCTTACCAATACAACCGGTTCACCTATCAATGTGACTTATGTTTATACCACAACGCTAAATGGATGCAGCAGTACGCAGAATGTTGTAGTGACCGTGAATCCGATGCCTTCTCTCAGCAGTAGTCTCTTGATTCCGGCTATTTGCAGTGGTTCTGCTTTGAATTATACGGCGACAAGCGCAACATCCGGTGCTGTATTTAGCTGGACAAGGGCAACCGTAGCGGGTATTAGTGAAATCGGAGTGTCAGGAACAGGGAATATCAGTGAAGTATTAACAAACACCACACTATCACCCATTCAGGTCACTTATCTCTATACAGTTTCAGCAAACGGATGTTCAAACGCTGTTCCTTATTCAGTTCAAGTATTTGTTCAGTCAATACCGGTTACGCCTGTCATATCTGTGGCAGGTTCTATTCCATTCTGTGAAGGCAGCAGCATCACGCTGACTTCATCGGCTGCTAATTCATACGAATGGTCGAACGGGATGACGACTCGATCAATCAATGTGACAACTTCCGGCAGCTATTCTCTTGTCGTAGCCGATGTGGCAGGTTGTCACAGCGCTCCTTCGAATCCTGTCGCTGCGCTGGTAAATCCCGCTCCATCCTCACCTGTCAGCGGAGGAAATATTACGCAATGTGTTGAAACTACACCTCATACACTTACTGCAACCGCAACCGTTCCTTCCGGAGTTACTTTAAGCTGGTGGTCGCTTCCTGTCGGAGGAGGAGTGGTTACTCCAACTCTTAGCAGTGGTACCGTTGCAAGCCAAACTTTCTATGCGGAGGCAACCAATAATATTACGGGTTGCAAAAGTCTTGTCCGAACACCTATTACCATCAGTGTTGTAGCCCTTCCGGATCCGCCGGTTGCAGCAAGTGCTACGGTTACTTCCTGTGAAACAAGTCCAATTGTACCTTTGGTTGCATCAGCAACAGTTCCAACGGGTTCAACGATCAATTGGTACCTTACTGCGGTGGGTGGTGCACCGGTAGCAAGTCATTCATTGAGTACCGTAGGGAGTATAGACTATTATGCGGAGACGGACAACGGTTCCTGTACCAGTTTAACCAGGACAAAAATTACATTGACCGTCAATCCGGCCCCTGCACCTCCTACAAGTTTCGGGTCCGCAACAAAATGTGCCGAGGCTGTGATTGTGCCACTCACTGCAACAGCAACAGCAACCGGATCGACGATTGTCTGGTACACTTTACCTAATGGAGGAACACCAATAATTGGTTCTCCGACATTGAGCAATGTTGGAACCGTCACCTATTATGCTGAAGCCTTCGATGGGACTTGTACCAGTCTGACCAGATCAGCTCCTGTTGTATTGACAATTAATCCGACGCCAGTAAAACCGGTTACAATTCTTCCTGAGGATACGCAATGTGAATCCAATCCGATCAGAACATTAACGGCAACTGCTACTGCCACAGGTGCCTCTGTCAACTGGTACAATGCCGCGATTGGCGGAGCTATTGTGTCTAGCCCTACTTTAAGCAATCCTGGGACTGTGACATATTACGCTGAAGCAGTCATAGGTTCTTGTAACAGTCCGCTGCCAAGAACAGCCGTTAAATTGACCATAAATCCGGCTCCGGCTCCTCCTGTTACAAGCAAAACTGAAATAACTGAGTGTGATAATGGTCAGACAATCACTGCAACTGCAACCGTGTCATCCGGTCAAACACTGGTATGGTTCACGGCCGGTACAGGCGGAGATGTTGTTGCAACTCCGTCGCAAACAGGAGTAGGCAGTACTACCTATTATGCCGAAGCAAGGAATAGTCTCACTGATTGCCGAAGCTTAACCCGTACTGCTGTCAAACTGACAATTTCAGGTACTCCGCTTCCTCCTGTTCCTGGGATTCCGGATCCAGCAAATCCGTCCGTAGGGGCCTTGCGGGAATGTGCCTCTAATCCGCTCCAAACGCTGACGGCGACAGCTACCTCTCCTGAGGGATATGATATTAAATGGTACCGGCAATCAGCAGGCGGAGCTCCAATTTCCAGTCCGACACTGAACTCAATTGGCACAGTTGATTACTATGCGGAGGCTGCCAGTCCGACCTGTGGCAGTAGTACCCGGGTTAAATTTACATTGGAAATTTATGCTGTTCCTACACCTCCGACAGCACTGCCAACGTTGGTGATGTGTGCCATTGATCCGCAAATTGCTACCGGCAATTATAGTTCCAGAATAACTCCTGCTTCCGGTTACGGTGTTGAATGGTTTAATGGTCAGAATGATTTAATTCCACTTGATCATATTCCAAGTTTTTCTATCCTTCAAGTTGGCACAACCACGTACTATGCGGGGTCTGTTAATCAGGTTACCGGTTGCCGAAGTCTTCCTTCCGTTCGTACTGCTGTCAAGGTGACTATTAATCCTACTCCAAATGATCCTGTTAGTTTGAATAATGGAAATAACGGTAATATCACGGAATGTGTCAAAACACCCGTCCAGGTTATACGGGCGGCGGTCGAAGCGCCTACAGATGGGTCAACTATTGTTTGGTACGATGCAGCAGTTGGCGGAAATATCTCGACAAATCCGACGTTAAATTTTATTGGAACAAAACCTTACTGGGCTGAAGCTAAGTTGGGTACCTGCGTGAGTAAAAACAGAACCCAGGTAAAATTGACCCTCGTGGCTCTGCCAATTGCCCCAAAACTTTTGAACTCAAGTAAGGTTACAATTTGCGAGTCGGAGTTGCCTTATCCGTTAAGCAAAACTTTGCAGCCAATTGACACTACCTCGTTTAAATACAATTGGTACGATCAGAATGGTGGCGCAGTATCCGATTCGTTAAAAACAACTGGCGAATCAATCCTTTATGTTGAAATGTTCAATAAAACTACAGGATGTTCGTCCAGCAGAATCCTGGTTACTGTAACAGTGCTGACTGCTCCTGCATCACCGGTCTTAGCGGGCAAGGATACTATTAACGAGTGTGCCTTAATACCGCTCCAAAAACTCGATGCTAACAAAGGGATAAGGGCAGTGACAGGAATGAAGGTTTACTGGTACACGGATAAGGAGCTAACAGCTGTAATTGATACACCTACCTGGAAAGTTGTTGGGGTTCCTAAAACGTATTATTCTATTTTTGAAAATACGACCACGAAATGCCGTAGCTTAAAGCCAACAGCCGTAACACTGCTTATCAGTGATGTGACTGCTCATGCCATATCTAACAGTCCCGTTCAGGCAGGGCAGGAGATTCGCCTGAATGGCGGACCAAAGGATGCTTCGTACTCGTATCTTTGGACAACTCCGGGTGGAATTACTTATCCGACTCAAGATATGTCAATTCCAACTGCCGTAGGAACGGATGCCGGATGGTATAAATTAAAGGTTACAACGTCGTTGGGTTGTACTTCCACCGATTCTACAAAGGTTATCGTCGGAGCAGGTACTGCGGATTACCAGCAGCCCGTTTGTGTTGGGGGAACACTTTATCTGCTGGGTTGGCCGGATAATATGAAATCTTATGCATGGACGGGTCCTGACGGATTCATCTCTGCCGACCAGAATCCGTATATCAATAATGTAACATTGATGAAAGCAGGTACTTATACCTTAACGGTTACAGACGCTGGTGGTAAGGTTACTACCGGTACGGTCGATGTGATAATTCATTCTTTGCCGGAACCACTGCTGGGTGCAAACATTCCTATCTGTAAGGGTAGTACGCTGCAACTTAAGGGCGGGCCGGATGGCATGGTTACCTACATGTGGAAGGGACAAAATGGAGCTGTGATTAATACCAATACAAATCTTCCCGACACATCTATTCCAAATTATTCGACTGGACCGGAGACTTTCACCCTTACGGTGATCGATAAATTTGGTTGTGAAGCGACTAAATCCATACAGACTTCTTACTTTAAACCAAAAGTTTCATTCCAGCCTGTATGCGTAAATGATACCCTCCGCCTAAAAGGTGAGCCTAGTGGTATGCTCAGCTATACATGGAGGGATCCAAATTCCACTATTATTTCTTCTCTGCAGAGCCCGATACTCATTGGCGCCAAATTGCCTGGAAAATACACGTTGACCGTGGTGGATCAGTCTGGTTGCATCGCTTCAGCTGATACAAATGTTGTTTTCAAAGCTCTGCCTCCAACACCGATAATTTCAGCAAATATGAATCCTATCTGTGCTGGAAATAATTTAACGCTGACTGGAGAGCCATCGGGATTGACAAAATATCTATGGACTGGACCAGGTGGATTCAATTTTGATGTACAGAATCCGCCTTCCATTAATGCAGTTACAAAAGTTAATGCCGGATTGTACACCTTGAAAATCACCAATTCCAGTGGGTGCTCTGCTACTGCACCAATTACGATTATTGTTAATTCAGCTACATTCAATGGAACTTACGGACCGTATTGCATTAACGACGCTCCTGTGACACTTTCGGCTACGCCTTCGGGGGGAACCTTTATTGGTCAGGGGATCGTGGGCACAAATGCGAATATCTTTGATCCGAAAACGGCAGGGGTAGGTTCGCATCATATTATTTACAACTATCCTCTGGTAAATCCTAGTGGTACCTGCGACATCAGACAGCCGATCGACATTATTGTTACGGACAACAAGAACATGATTCAAACGAACACAGTTATTCTTGCTACCTGTACCGGATCGACTGCAGATTTGACCCTTCCTGCGGTGACTGAAGGTTCTGCTCCGGGTTTGGTATTTACATATTGGAAAGATGCTGCCGGTAAAGTACCTCTTGCATTGCCAAACAGTGTAGGCGCAGGCATCTATTACATCAAGGGTGCCACCCCGAGTGGAAAATGTTCAGATATTCAGCCTGTTATGGTTGGTCAGCCCGATTCATTGCGTGCTAACCTGACAGCTTTATCTGTATTGAATTGCGCCCATGATACCACAGGAAGCCTCTCTGTCAATATCACAATGGGAACGGCCCCTTTCAGTTATCGTTGGAGTACTATTCCTGTTCAAACAACTGCTACTGCTACAAATCTCGGATCAGGGATCTATACCGTTGTGATAACTGATGCGAAAATGTGTACGGCCGCGTTTACAGGCGAAATTGTTGAACCTGCTCCAATCAAACTTGGGTTTGCTACGAAGCCTATTCAATGTTTAACGGATGCCAATGGAACCGCAAGAGTAGATACAATCAATGGAAGTACTGATGTGAGTTTGCTCAATAGCTATAAATACCAGTGGGCTACTAATCCGGTCCAAATCACCCGGGAAGCTGTGAGGCTGACTGCAAAATGGCATAAATTGTCTCTTACCAGCGCCAAAGGATGCGTTCAAAAGGATAGTGTTTTCATAAATGTATTGGATGTTACGCCTCCATCCATCGTTTGTCCAAAAAATATTGAATTGATTGTTCCCTATATCAAATCACCGGATGGTTCACCGAATAAGTATGTGGTAGATCTTGGGAAGGCCCTTACATCGGATAACTGTACAGTGGATACAGTATGGAATGATGCACCTGCCAAATTCAGGACTGGTATAACTTATGTTGTCTGGACAGTGAGGGACCAGGTAGGTTTGACGGATACCAGTACCCAGAGAATCTACGTCAAAGAGATTCCAACCATACCGCAATTGATCTCGCCCAATGGTGATGGTGTGAACGACACATTTGTCATTGACGGGTTAAATAGTCTGGATTATCGAAACTCTCAAATGTTGATTTTCACGAGATCCGGGCAATTGGTCTTCCAAAGTAACAATTATGAACTGCCCGAAAATGCCTGGAATGGACGTTATTCGGAGTCGAGTTTTGCGAAGAACAGCCTGGTCGCACCAGGAGTATACTATTACATTCTCAAATTGGGTGGATCAAGCAACCAGACCATGAAAGGGTACATCTACGTCTATTATTAATATAATTATCTTGGAACTAAAGAGCAAAATAGTTAACGGTTTGGCTGGGGCGATCCTCGGAGTTCTGCTGATGGGAGTCAATACAAACCTGTATTCTCAGCAGGATCCGGTATTTAATCAGTACATGAACAATTTACTGACCGTGCAGCCAGCTTATGCCGGAATGTCGGGATATGTAAACATGACAGCCATGTCCAGAATTCAATGGGTTGGATTCGACGGAGCGCCGGTAACCAGTACTTTCACAATTCAGGGACCATTCAAAAAATACAATGTTGGATTAGGCCTTTCGGTCATTACAGATAGGTTTGGGCCAGTCAGACAAACCGGAGTATATGCTGACTATTCGTTTCGGGTTTTGCTCAACGATGATCAGTATGTTTCTTTTGGGATCAAGGGAGGTTTCAATAGGTATGAGGCCCTGCTGACAGATTTAAGTGTGCACGATCCGAATGATCCGGTCGTTGCTTTTGACATCAACAAAAAATATATGCCCAATTTTGGCGTTGGGTTTATGTGGCACGCCGATAATTTTTTTGTTGGTGCATCTGTACCTAAAATTTTTAGGAATAAGATCAATTCCGACAGCGGAGAGACAGTTTACCAGGAGGAGATGAATTTCTATGCTATGGGTGGAATTGTATTTGATATTGCAGACAATGTTAAGTTTAAACCGACAGTTTTGGCCAGATGGAGCCAAAAAACACCTTCCGTAGTAGATTTCTCTGCAAATGCGCTTTTTTACGAACGGGTATGGGTTGGAGCCACCTATCGGCTTCAAAATTCATACGGCCTTCTATTTCAGGTTTTTGTCAACAGCAGGGTCAAGCTTGGATATGCATACGATCTCACCACTTTTCGTCCATCCCAATACAATGCAGGTACCCACGAATTCATGCTTAGCTATGATTTTCCTGTCAAACGGAAACGGTTTTGCAGGTTCACCCCAAGATATTTTTAATGGAGCAGTCCATAGTGGATTTTGATGAGCAAGTATGAAAAAACCAATATCAATAGGACATATAGCTACGGCAATAATTTTTTTGTTGGTTTTTGCCTACAACTGCAAGAAAAGCCAGGTTAGTGAGGTGCCTGTACTTGTATCATTGGCAGTAAAAAGCACATCAGCCACAACTGTGGATACCGGAGGTAATATCTCTTCAGAAGGTAGTTCTTCAATTATTTCCCGGGGTGTTTGCTGGAGTGTGTTACAAAATCCGACCATTAAATATAAGGACAGTACAACTGTTGACGGGACAGGAGTAGGGATTTTTAACAGCACAATTCCGGGATTGAAACCCGGATTTACCTATTTTATCAGGGCATATGCCACGAATGGTGCGGGTACAGCTTATGGGAACCAGGTTTCGGCTGTGATATTGGCATCTATTCCTGTTGTTTCTACCTTGGCTGTTTCAGCTACCAGTGAAACTGACATTAGCTCAGGTGGTACCGTTTCGAGCGATGGCGGCTCAATGGTTTACGCCAGGGGAGTATGCTGGAGTACCTCAAAAAATCCAACGATTGGGGATTCTTTCACTACAGATGGGTCGGGGGAAGGAAGTTTTTCAAGTTTCGTAGCACACCTGACTCCGGATGCTGTTTATTACCTTAGGGCTTATGCGAGTAATACGGTTGGTACTGCTTATGGCGCCGAACGTACATTTTCAACAGGAAAGTTACTGGTGAAAGACAGAGAAGGGAATTTTTATCATTTTGTCACCATTGGATCACAAGTTTGGATGACTGAAAATTTAAGATCCACAAGATTTAGGGACAGCACTGCCATTGCATTGGTTGACAACAGTACAACATGGAGCAACCAGGTTAACCCCGGATACTGTTGGTACAACGATGATGAGATGGCCAACAAGAACAGGTATGGCGCATTGTACAACTGGTATGCCGCAAGTTCAGGCAAGTTGTGTCCAACCGGATGGCACGTGCCTTCAGATGCAGAATGGACAACTTTATCAACCTTCCTTGGCGGAGAATCAGTTGCAGGTGGAAAATTGAAGGAGACAGGTGTGCTTAACTGGAAGGTGCCAAATGCGCTGGCAACCAATTTGTCCGGTTTCACAGCATTGCCCGGCGGTTATCGAACCAATTCCGGAATATACAGTAATATTGGGAATTATGGTAACTGGTGGAGCACAACCCCTGCATTAACCAATGTTGCCAATTATCGGTACATGTATTATGGCAATGGAACCGTAACCAAAAGTTTTGTCAACCTCAAATATGGCCTTTCTGTCAGGTGCCTTAAAAATTAGCAGGAATAAAATTGTCGATAATTTGTTCCTCACTTGTAATTTATTTTGTACAAAAAAAATTACCTTTATTTTTAAATCTATCTTAAAACGACGATTATGAAAAAGAACTTAATTCTGGTGCTATTTGCACTTTTGCTCATCTCCGGCCCTGTTTCCTCACAAAATGATGATTCAAAATCGAAACGAAATTTTTGGTTTGGTCCTAAAATTGGTTTGGATCTGGCTACCCCAACCATTGACCAAAATTCCATCAAGACCCAATTTGATTCCAACTCACAGTATGGTATCTTCTTCCAGTTTGGCAAAGTATTGTACCTG
The DNA here is from genome assembly GCA_964358545.1 of uncultured Tangfeifania sp. GTDB lineage: Bacteria > Bacteroidota > Bacteroidia > Bacteroidales > Prolixibacteraceae > CAINVV01. The sequence continues at coordinate 13,624 of CAYHQN010000043.1, forward strand.
CAACCCGAATTTTATTATGCAACTCATAAGGAATCCTATACATCCGGTTCGGCAGCAGCAGTTGAGACGAAAGTCAATACCTTGAAGGTTCCTGTGATGGTTGGGTTAAGACTACTGAACCTGGGTATTATCAGCGCGCATGTCATGGCTGGGCCTCAAGGCTCTTTTTTCCTTAATGAGTCTAACCCATTACCTCACTTTACCAGACAGACAAGTAATTTCGATTTGCAATTCGGCGGTGGTGTTGATGTGTTAGGTTTTGTAACGCTTGATGTTCGCTATTCCTCCAATCTAAGCAACTCAGTAGAAACTACCATCCAACAACTAAACTGGAAGAATGCGGTCAATGTTACGCTGGGTATCAAGTTCAGATAAGAGCATCTCTGAATTTTGGTCACAATTTAATTCTTGCCGGCGGCAAAATTCCTAATTGCTTGCAGATGTTTTTGCACAATCGATTATCAATTTCTTTGTGCCTTGGAAGGGATGTATGCATTTCACTCAATGTATTAACCCAAATCGAGTGACTTCCGCCTTCTCTCAATAATTTGCACGAGTTCTGATTTAAATGTCTTTCGAAATCCAAACGTTTCATACTGCAAACGTCACTTTCCTTTTTATGGCTTTTCTTGAGATATATTCCTTAGTCAATTGCTCTTTTTGTACTTGCAAGAGTAGTTTTAATGCATCTTTTAAATTCTCTTCCAATTCCTCAATAGTTTTACCTTGCGATAATACAGCTGGATACTCAACTATTTGTCCAACATAATAGCCATTTTCGCCTTCTTCGACCATCATCGTTAATTCCATCTTATTCATAGCAATAATTTATTTCAACAAAACAAAGATATTACTTTTCAGGGAGGTTAAAAGTAATGTTACTGGCCACTATTTCTCCTCTACCACAAAAGCCTTAGCATTACCCCCTAAAATGGCAGCTTCGTCAGATCAACATTTCCTCCGGACAAAACAATTCCGATACGCTTCCCATGGAAGTTGATTTTATTTTCCATAATCACAGCCAACGGAACTGCGCTGGAGGGTTCAATGATGATCTTCATTCTTTCCCATATCATCCGCATGGCAGCAACAATTGACTCTTCGGAAGCGGTGAGGATTTCGTCGACATTCTTCTGTACAATTGCAAAATTCAGTTCCCCAAGGGAGGTCAATAGTCCGTCGGCTATCGTTTTTGGATTTATTGAAGGATGAATGAATCCATCCCTGAAAGAACGAAAAGCATCGTCTGCATTTTTGGGTTCGGCAGCAACAACTTTGCAGGAAGGAAGAATGGCTTTGGTTGAGATAGCCGTACCCGACAAAAGACCTCCTCCGCCTACCGGACACATCACTATATCGAGTAGTTTTACCTCCTCCAACAGTTCCAGCGCAGCAGTTCCCTGACCGCAAATGACCTTGAAATTGTTGTAGGGATGGACAATGGTCAAACCAAGTTCATCGGTCAGTTTCTTTAACGTCTCTTCTCTGGCTTGAAGGGTTGGTTCGCAATAAGTAATGTTGCCACCATAACCTGCTACCGCGATCTTCTTGACCTCAGGAGCGTTCGACGGCATAACGATGTGAGCCTTTATCCCCCTGATTTTTGCAGCAAGAGCCAAGGCTGCAGCGTGATTTCCCGAGGAGTGGGTACCTACGCCTGAGGCCGCCTCTTCCTCACTAAGAGAGAAAACCGCATTCGTAGCACCCCGAAACTTAAAGGCGCCAACTTTTTGGAAATTCTCACATTTGAAAAGGAGTTCGCAGCCTATCAGAGCATTAATACTTTTGCTGGTCAACACTGGAGTCTGGTGGATATAAGGCTTAATCAGCTCATGAGCGGCAAGGATATCAGAAAATGTTGGCAGTATCATGGCAAGTTAGTTTTATGTTATGGGTTGAGGTTGCTTCGCTTCGCTCGCAATGACGGTACTTCATTCAATACTTACATTCCAATAGAACCACCGTCATTGCGAGCGAAGCGAAGCAACCTGTTATTATTTTATACTATCTTTTGGTGTAGCGATCTTCACTTTGTACTCGGCAAAAACCTCTTTCACCCTTTTTTCAACTTCGTAAGTAGTGGCACTGAAGAGAAGATTGCTGTAGGCATTGAAATAGACCATGAAATTATCGAGGTCATCCCCCTGTAGTCCCGTAAGTCTCTCAGCAATTTCTTTGTTGTAAACCAGCGAAAATAGCTGCCATTCCCTTTCTGTCCGGATGGCCATCAATGTATTGCGTTTCGATTTTTCTTCCTTGTTGTATTTGTAATACAGGAAGGAAGTAGGATGGAAAATGGCAGTTAATACCTTGGGTTTTGTAGCAAATTCGCCCCTAAGTTCAACCGGAATTTTACTCATGTTCTTCGCATGATCGAGTAAACCCGACATATTTACCTTCTGGCTCTGTCCCGTTATTTCAACTCCCTCAAGCTGGTACCTGACCGGAGCCATGGTTATTGTCGCGTTTTGGTTGGCAACTATCTCACTCACAGGTACCTTCTTGTCGATATACCCGATCGATCTGAAGGTAATGGTATCCGTTGGATCGGCTTGTAAGGTAAATTTACCCTCTTTGTCTGTCATGGTACCACCCCTGACACGCTGGTTAATCACATTCACATAAGGAATCACCAAACCGGTCAGGTCATCCCGAACCTGGGCAGCAACCTTCACCATATCCTCCGGAAAGTATAACTGAGAATAACTACTCACGGAAAGACCGCAAGATAATACAGCAAGAAATAACCACTTTTTAAACTTCATTCTACAGTTAGTGACTAAAGTGAGCTAGAGTGAACTAAAGTGACTAAAGTACTTAACTTCTGATCGTGATTTTCCGAATTTTAATAAAATAGACTGAAAAAAATGTTAAAAATCCGAAAGACTCCTAATCGGCTTCACTACTTCTGCCGGTCTCATTTTCACATTTTCCCAATTTTCTTCAGCCGCTCCATCGCTTTCAGAACATTTGCCCTTTCAGCGAAAGCAGAGAAGCGGAAATATCCTTCACCGGAAGGTCCGAAGCCCGATCCCGGTGTTCCAACCACATTCGCCTCGTTGAGCAGATGATCGAAAAACTCCCAGGAGGTAAGCCCGTTTTTGGTTTTCACCCAAACATAGGGCGCATTAATTCCGCCAAAGACAGTATAGCCCTGCGACTTCAGGCTTTCAATCATGATGCGGGCATTTTCGAGGTAATAATCGATCACTGCTTTGACCTCTTTAGCCCCTTCTTCCGAATAGATGGCTGCTGCCGCTTTTTGGACTGGGTAAGAGACGCCGTTGAATTTGGTGGTATGTCTCCGCATCCACAAAGGTTTTACCTGATGTGGCTGGCCAGCCTCATCGTAGGCCATCAACTCGTCCGGAATAACAGTAAAAGCGCAACGCGTTCCGGTAAAACCAGCTGTTTTGGAGAAACTTCTGAATTCTATGGCTACAGACTTGGCCCCTTCAATCTCATATATGGAGTGGGGAATCGAAGGGTCTGTTATAAATGCCTCATAGGCAGCATCATATAAAATAATGCATTTATTCTTAACCGCATAATCCATCCATTTTTTCAGAACCTCTTTGGAGGCGACTGTCCCGGTAGGATTGTTTGGAAAGCATAGGAAAATGAGATCAGGTCGTTCTGACGGGAGTTCGGGAAGAAATCCATTCCCTTCGTTGCAAGGCATGTATATAATCCCATCAAAATACCCGTTCGACCGGCAGACACCTGTCTTGCCGGACATCACGGTAGTATCGGCATAGACCGGATAAACCGGATCGCAAATCGCAATTTTGTTCTCACTTCCAAAGACTTCCTGAATATTTCCGGTATCGCACTTCGATCCGTCGGAGACAAATATCTCATCTGGAGAGATTTGAACGCCTCGGGCATGATAATCGTGTTTGGCGATTGCCTCGCGCAGGAAATCATAACCCTGTTCTGGTCCGTAGCCTTTGAAGGTGGCCGCTGAGGCCATCTCTTCGACTCCTTCATGAAAGGCTTTGATAACTGTTGGTGTAAGGGGTTGCGTAACATCCCCGATGCCCATTCTGATGATCTCTTTATCGGGATTTGCCTTTGCAAATTCGCGTACGCGACGTCCAATTTCGGGGAACAGATAACCTGCTTTCAGTTTCAGGTAATTTTCGTTGATTCTTGCCATTATCTTGATGAAAAATTAAATAATATATCAAAAGTTCACGCAAAGTTCGCAAAGATTCAGCGAAGAACGCAAAGAAATTTTTCGTTAACAATTTGCGCTTTTTGCGTCTTACTTTGCGGTCTTTGCGTGATTTTTTTAATGATAGTCAGCCTCTGCTAGCCAGAACTTTTAATGTTAACAATATTGATATGCAAAGATACAAAATAAATTTTTGGGTACTTTTACGGCAAACCCTACAATCCGCCAGTTATGGAGACGAATTTTTTTGTTAAATCGCATGGACTTGGAAACGAATACATTGTATTTGATCAGGCAGCGATCGATTTTGAACTATCCAAAGAGCGCATCATCCAGTTGTGCAACATCCATGTTGGCATCGGTTCTGATGGAATTCTGCTCAAAGTACCTACCGGGAAAGCAGATTTTGGACTTCGTATCCTCAATCCGGACGGTTCCGAGGCCGAAAAAAGCGGAAACGGACTCCGGATTTTTGCCAAATATCTCTTTGACTACGGGTTTACAGGAAAGCATCAATTTACCATCGATACGCTGGGGGGAGTTGTAACGGCGCATATCCTTGAATTGGTCGACGGAAAAGCCTTTATGATTAGGGTGGACATTGGGAAAGCCAATTTCAGGTCCGCCGAAATACCGGTCACTTTTTCAAAGGAGGAGTGTTTCAACGAACCCGTCTCCATTGCCGGGAACGAATACCGTTTCCATTGTGTTTCAGTTGGTAATCCGCATTGTGTTGTTCTAAGGGAAAAGCTCGATGAGGAAGAAATCAAACGGGTAGGAACGCTGATCGAAAACCATCCAATGTTCCCCAACCGGATCAATGTACAGTTCGTCAAAGTTATTTCCATAGATGAGGTGGAGGCCCTGATTTGGGAGCGGGGAGCCGGCTTTACGCAGGCCTCCGGTAGCTCTTCGAGTGCCATTGCTGCGGTTATGGTGAAAAAGGGGCTTACCGATCGTGCAATTTCGGTTAAAATGCCGGGTGGAATCCTGAAACTTGAGGTGGATGAGGATTGGAACATTCGCCTGACAGGCGAGGTACGTGAAACTGCATCCGGGATACTCAGCCGGGAACTTTTCTGGTAGCAGAGAGCAGAGGGCAGAGGGCATGGAGCAGAGGGCATGGGGCAGAGGGCATGGAGCAGAGGGCAGAGGGCATGGGGAACGGAAACAGCAAGAGGGAAACGAAGAAACGGTAAGAACGAGGGGGTGACTTGGCGAGGGAGAGAGTGGGCGAGTCAAGGCGAGTGGTTTTTCCAGAAGATTCACGAAGTCAAATACCAATTTATTTATCTCTGTGGAACTCTGTGTTTCTCTGTGAAACTCTGTGTAATAAATTAATTGCGCCAATGTTGATCGATGCGCAATCCAAAATCCAAAATCGAAAATCGAAAATTTTATACTGCTTCGGCTATCAACTTCGCGGTAGCGGCAAACTCCTCTGGGGTAAATTGCAGTTTGGGTTTGGAAAAATCAATGTCCCTTTCACTGTTCAACGGCACAAGATGGATATGGGCATGAGGAACTTCCAGTCCAAGAACGGCAACCCCTACCCGTTTGCACGATATTACCTTTCCAATTCCCAATGCAACCTTACGGGCAAAATTCATTAATCCGGCATAGGTCTCCGCATCCAAATCAAAAAGATAATCCACCTCCTTTTTCGGAATAACCAAAACATGCCCTTTCGTCAGGGGAAAAATGTCTAAAAAAGCGAGATAATCTGCATCTTCCGCAACTTTGTAGGATGGAATCTCACCGGCTGCTATTTTAGAAAAGATGGAGGACATTGTTTTAGGAGTTATGAGTTATGAGATATGAGTTATGAGTTACTGAGTTCAATATTGATGATTTCGAAAGGGATGACACCCGAGGGTACCTGGATATCCACGACATCACCAATCTTTTTTCCCAAAAGACCCTTGGCAATGGGAGTACTTACGCTGATCTTGGCCAATTTCAAATCTGACTCATGATCAGAAACAATGGTATAGACCATCACTGCATTGTTTTTCACATTTTTAATGGTCACCTTGTTCATGATCTGCACAACATCAGTTTCAATCTTGGACTGATCAATTATTCTGGCATTCGCTATCTGATCCTGCAGGACGGCAATTTTGGCTTCAAGCATACCTTGTGCATCCTTGGCAGCATCATACTCGGCATTCTCCGAGATATCTCCCTTTTCGATGGCTTCCCCGATTAGTTTTGATATGGCCGGCCTTTCGACATTGAGCTTCCTGTCAAGATCTGCTTTTAGCTTCTTCAACCCTTCTGCGGAGATATAGGTAATTTTGGTCATCCTTCTGATCTATTTACTGTTATTATTCATAAAAAAACAGAAGAACTCCAAACCTCGGAGCTCTTCCACCATTCGATATCTGACAAATGTAGAAAATATTCTTTTTTATTGTGCAAATGTAGTGGCAATTTTTTTTTCGCATCCAATAAATAATTTTTGATCCTTAACTGTCGGGCAGATATTACCTTAGTGCGACTGTTTGGATGAACACACCAATCATCCTTTTTGTTACTTTTGTTGCATGATGAAAAACTACAAGATCTCAAAGATACTGAGTGCCAGAATCCTTTCATTCTCACTTCTTGTTTCAATGGTCATAGGCATCCCTGGCTGTTCTGACAACCAGAACAACTTTGTGCCATACGCGAAAGTCGATAAGTATATTTCGCTCGTCAATTACAACAACATGGTAATCCCGGGGAATTCAATGACATTTCCAGCGGAAGGGTATGCCGGATTAATCGTCATCTGCGTCAGTGACGTACAATACCTCGCTTACGATGCATGTTGCCCGTACGAGGGGTTGAAAACAAGTTATGTGGAGACCAATCCCGGACAAACCGGAATCGTCTCAAGCAGCAACCCTATTGCAACCTGCAAAGTCTGCGGATCACAATACATTCTTTACAACGGGGGATACCCGGTTAAAGGACCCTCCACACGAAACCTGAAACAGTATGCGGTAACGGTGTTGGACAACAGACTGTGGATACATAACTAAAAAGTGATGAGTTATAAGTTATGAGTTATGGATTCGCCCAACTCATAACTCATCACTCATAACTCATAACTAATACCTAATACCTATAATGATCCGCCTTGTACGGCCCTTCCTTGGGTATGCCCAGGTACTCAGACTGTTCGGTAGTTAAAGTAGTGAGTTTTACTCCGATTTGTGCCAGGTGCAGCCTCGCTACCTCTTCGTCCAAATGTTTTGGAAGTCTGTAAACCCCAATTTCATAACTGTTTTTCCATAAATCAAGCTGTGCCAATGTCTGGTTCGTAAAAGAGTTACTCATTACGAACGATGGGTGGCCGGTGGCGCATCCCAGGTTTACCAGCCTGCCTTCCGCAAGCAGGAAGCTGGCATGTCCGTCGGGAACAATATATTTGTCGCCCTGCGGCTTTATGTTGATTTTTTTAATTCCGGGCCATTTTTCCAGTCGGCTAACCTGGATCTCATTGTCAAAATGGCCGATGTTGCATACGATAGCCTGATCGGGCATGGCAGCAAGGTGTTCGGCCGTGATAACATCTTTGTTACCGGTAGTTGTCACAAAAATATTGCACTGGCTAACAACATCGTCAATGGTTGCCACCTGAAATCCCTCCATGGCTGCCTGCAGCGCACAGATCGGATCGATCTCCGTTACAATCACCCGGGCTCCATAGGTTCTCATCGAATGGGAACAGCCTTTGCCAACATCCCCATATCCGCAAACCAATACTACTTTCCCTGCAATCATTACATCGGTAGCTCTTTTGATACCGTCGGCCAGGGACTCACGGCATCCGTAAAGGTTATCAAATTTAGACTTGGTTACAGAGTCATTGACATTGATAGCTGGGAACATCAATTCGCCACGCTCCAGCATTTGGTATAAACGGTGGACACCCGTCGTTGTCTCTTCCGAAACGCCTTTGATTTCTTTGATCGCTTTGCTCCAACGGTTGGGAGTAACTTTCAGTATCTTTTTGAGTATTTTGTAAAGTTCCTTCTCATCTGCGCCTTCTACCTCTTTGTCGAGCATCGCAGGATTTTTCTCTGCCGCGTGACCGATGTGAACCATCATGGTTGCATCTCCACCATCATCTACGATCATTTGAGGTCCAACGCCATTGCCGAAATCCAAGGCACGCTCCGTACACCACCAGTACTCTTCGAGGCTCTCCCCTTTCCAGGCGAAAACCGGAATCCCGGCAGCAGCGATGGCGGCAGCAGCATGATCCTGGGTAGAGAAAATATTACAGGAGGCCCAACGGACATTGGCACCCAGGTTAACCAGTGTCTCAATCAAAACAGCGGTCTGGATGGTCATGTGCAGGGATCCCATGATGCGAACACCTTTCAGCGGTTTTTCAACGCCATATTTGGCACGCAGGGACATCAATCCGGGCATCTCCTTTTCAGCAATCTCAATCTCTTTGCGGCCAAATGCGGCCAGCGCTATATCATGTACTTTGTAATCGTTCATATAAAATTTGATTATTTTCAACAAAAGGTTGATATTTTACCAAGAATAAATTCAAATTAGGTTTGCAAATATAGACAATGTTCTGGTTTTATCAAGGACCAGCTGCTCTTTTAATTGGTCTAAACTCCCGAATTTTACCTCATTTCTAATCCTTTCAACGAAGCTGACCGAAATGTCGCTCTGGTAAATATCCGCCGAGAAATCTAAAATATGTACCTCGATGCTCCGATGATCCACATTGGTATTCACGGTAGGCCGGGTACCAACATTCAGCATCCCTTTGTACTGTCCGCCACCGACATTCACTAATACCGCGTATACCCCACCAGTAGGAATCAGTTTGTGCTGGTCATCAGGCAGGATATTGGCAGTTGGAAAACCGATCTTACGGCCCAACCGTCTTCCTTCAACGACTTTACCTTTCAGCAGATAGGGGTAACCCAGATAATGGCTGGCCTTTTGTATATCGCCTGTTTCCAGCGCCTGCCTGATTTTAGTCGAACTTACAGCAACATTCTCGACCAGTAACGGATCAAGTTGTTCAACTTCAAAACCATGAAGCTCGCCCAAAATCTTTAATGCCTGAAAATCGCCCTGCCTGTCGTGGCCGAATTTGTGGTCGTATCCGGTTACCAACTTACAGATGTGCATTTGATCGACAAGTATATTTTTTACGAATTCGGTATAGGAAAGAGAGGCAAACTCCCTGGTAAAAGGATAAATAACCAGATGATCCAGCAACAACTCCTCCAAAAGTATACATTTCTCCTCCTGGGTCGTTAACAACCTGATGGTATCTTCGTTGGGAGTCACCACCATCCGCGGATGCGGGAAAAAAGTAAAAATAACAGACTCACCGCCGGTCTCTTGAGCGATCCGTTTGAGCTCAGCAATCACCTCCCGGTGTCCGAGATGGACTCCATCGAAAGTCCCGATAGTTACCACAGGCCTCTTCGCTTCGAAATTGTCTAATCCGTAATGTATCTGCACGTGGAAAATAAAATGCAAAAATAATCAAAAATGCCATGTGTCTATAGTGGTTCATCCGTCAAATGCCGACTAGAATATAAAACAATGGTATTCTGTAAATTAACTTCCTTTAATCTGTAATTTTTAATTTGTAATTTCCTTTCCTCCATTTATTGGCTACTAATTTTTATTTTTGTCGCTTCATCGGTTTCCTGCCGGGAAGTTAAACTTGAAAATTTGTGCTGTCCACGTCACATCAATTAAATAAAAATACAATGAACAAAACCCTGGTTTTGCTGGCGATTGTCCTTATTACCGTAGCTTGCGGCAAAAAAAATAACTATACCATCTCAGGTAAAATTGATGGCGGTGCAGGCAAGACTGTCTACTTAAACCATCTCACTTTGACCTCTTTGCTGCCTGTCGATTCAGCCAAACTGGATAAAGCCGGCGAATTTAAGTTCAAAGGGAGAGTTAGTGGGCCTACCTACTTTTTGTTGAAGCTTTCTGACAGCAATTTTGCCACCTTGCTGCTCGATTCGGCCGAAAACATCACTGTCACAGGATCATACAAACTGTTCGCTTCTGATTATACTGTCAAAGGCTCCGACAACTCATCCAAAGTCAGGGAACTGACATTAAAGTTTGCCGCGGCCAAATCGAAAACTGATTCCTTGCAGAAACTCTTCCAGAAACACCAGAATGACGCGCTTTTTAGTTCGGAACTGACCAAGTGGAACAACGAATACGCCAAACAGGTAAATGATTACACCATTTACCTGAATGATTTTGTCAAGAGAAATCCGTTCTCCATGGCCAGTGTCTATGCACTTTACCAGAAATGGGGTGAAAACAATTATGTAGCCAATGATTTTCAGGCAATGAAGACTGCAGCTTCGGCCCTTTACGCCGTATATCCCAAAAATGACCAGGTGAAGGCACTATACAACAATGCACTGACCATTATCAAGGAACAAAAAAATGCCAAACTTAACAACCTGATGAGTCAGTCGGCAGTAAACTCTCCCAACATCAAATTACCCGATGCTTCAGGCATCACAAGGGATTTATGGTCGTTGCACGGAAAAAATGTACTGCTCCATTTCTGGTCGGCCAAAGACAGGACCAGCCGTATCCAGAATCAGGTATTGGTTGAGGTGTATGCCAAATACAAAAGCAGGGGATTCGAGATCTATATGGTAAGTATTGACGAAGACAAGGCCGCATGGACTGCCGCCATAGCAGAAGACCGGCTAACCTGGATCAATGTGGGCGACATGAAAGGCAGCATCTCTGCCCTGATGAACTACAATATCCACAGTGTACCAGCCAATTACCTTCTCGACAAAGAGGGAAAAATCATTGCGAAAAACCTTAAGGGACCGGAACTGAATAGCGTACTGGCGAAGATTCTTTGACGAACTTTGGAAAAGTCTCCAGAAAAATTTCCTTACGGGTACTTTTAGGTGACTTTTCCAAAGTTTCCAGAAAAATTTCCTTACGGGTACTTTTGGGGGACTTTTCCAAAGTTTCCAGAAAAATTTCCTTACGGGTACTTTTAGGTGACTTTTCCAAAGTCTCCAGAAAAATTTCTTTACGGGTACTTTTGGGGGACTTTTCCAAAGTTTCCAAAAAAATTTCCTTACGGGTACTTTTTGGGGGCTTTTCCAAAGTTTCCTATCTTTGCCGCAAATATTGACTGTGGTTATCGGAAAAAAAATCTATTTTGTCTCTGACCTGCATCTTGGGGCCCTGGCCTTAAAGAACAACAAAGAGCGCGAGTTGCTCTTCGTCGATTGGCTGCAATCGATCAGAAAAGAGGCTTCCATGATTTTCCTCATGGGAGATTATTTCGATTTTTGGTTCGAATACAAGAAAACTGTTCCCAAAGGTTTCGTCAGATCCCTGGGGGTTTTGGCCGATATTTGTGACAGCGGTACACCAGTTCATTTTTTTACCGGCAACCATGATATCTGGGCATTTGATTACCTGTCGGAGGAGGTTGGCATGATCGTTCATACAGATAGTATCACCATGGAACTTCTTGGTAAGAAATTCTTTCTTTCGCATGGCGATGACCTTGGGAAAAAAGATTTTGGCTACCAGCTTATCAAGAATTTCTTCCACAACTCTTTAGCGCAGTGGGCTTTTGCAAAGATTCATCCCGATCTCTCTTTCAGAATGGCCCATTATTGGTCTAAAAAAAGCCGCCTCTCCTACAAAAATGGAGATGCTCGTGTAAAAAATATTGAGACAGAAGAGCAATATCTTTTTGCCAAAAGTGTTGAAGCAAAAGAACATTTTGATTATTTCGTCTTTGGTCACTGTCACCAGATCATAAATGAGCCACTCGCCGGCAACAGCAGACTGATTGTGCTTGGCGACTGGATCAGAAAATTCAGTTACGGGGTTTTCGACGGGAACAAATTCCGAATAGAAACAATTGAGGATAATAAACTAAAAGAATATCGTATAACAATTTAATTATGAGCAAAAAGCTTTATACCGTTATTACCGGGACCGGATCCTACATCCCGCCTACCGTCATACACAACGACTATTTTCTGGATGCAGATTTTTATGATCCCGCAACTGGTAAAAAATTTGAAACTCCCAACGCGGAGATCATCCGTAAATTCAACGATATTACCAATATCGAGGAACGTCGCTATGCTGAACCTGATCAGGCAACCAGTCATTTGGCCACTTTTGCGTCGGAAAATGCACTCCAGTCATCCGGCTTTGACCGCGAAAAACTTGAATTCATCATTGCTGCGCACAACTTTGGCGACATATATCCCGGAACCTACCGTTCCGATATGTGCCCTGCCATCGCCAACCGCGTAAAACTGGGCCTTGGAATTAAAAACTACAATGTTAATACCCATGATGTGGTTGCGGGATGCCCCGGCTGGACCTCCGCCATGATTGTAGCAAATGCTTACATCAAAAGCGGCATGTATAAATGCGGACTGGTAGTAGGCTCCGACCTTAACTCCCGTGTTTCTGACCCTTACGACCGCGACCGGATGATTTTTTCGGACGGAGCCGGCGCAGTAATCGTTGAAGCCGTTGAAAGTGAGACGCCGGTTGGTATTTTGTCCTATTCAAGCAGATCAGACATCGATCCGGGAATGTTGAAGATGGGTGTTTCCCTGAATCCGGATTACCATGGTACCGAAATCAATATCAGAATGGCTGGGCACAAGGTGTACGCATATGCATTAAGCGCCGTTCCAGGGGTGGTAAAAGATAGTTTAGACCGGGCAGGCCTTCACCTCACGGACGTCAGTAAAGTGCTGATCCACCAGGCCAATGAAAAAATGGATGAAGCGATCCTTCATAGGGTCTTTAAACTATATGGCATCAAAGAATTTAACATTGATGTGATGCCCATGACAATCCGGACACTCGGAAATTCTTCTACAGCAACGGTTCCTACCCTGCTGGACCTTATTCTGAAAAATAAGATGGAAGATCATGCCATCGAATCCGGAGACAACATAATTCTTACTTCGGTCGGAGCCGGGATGGTTATCAATTCGATCGTCTATCGTTTCCCGTGAAAAATAGTGCCACAATATTAAGGCGCAATCGTTCCAAACGGTTGCGCTTTTTTTGTAAAACTTAGTGTATCTTAGTGCCTTGGTGCCTTAGTGGCCTCGTTTTTATCAGATATTCAAAACACAGCAGAAATAACACCTATGGAAATTATTTACCCAATCCTGGCCTTCATCGTAGGCGGCATAATTATATTTCTTTGGCAACAAAAACGCATGAGCGATCTAAGGAGTGCTCATGCTGCCCTGCTCAATGAAGCCGAAAAACTGGGTCTGGCCAAACTTGCAGAAGCAGAAATGAGCAAGTCGTTGGCTGAACAGCAGTTATCGACACTTTCGAGAGACTTCACTGAGGTAAAAACCGACCTGGCTGCTGAACGTCAGAAGAATGAAGAGTCCATCAGATTGCTCACAACCTCAATGGCGGAACTGGATCATGCAAAAAAGCAGCTGACCGACAAAGCAGCAGAGTTGGAACAAATCCAGAAACGGCTGACGATAGAATTCGAGAATGTTGCTCACAAAATACTGAAAGAACACTCGGCAGAATTTACCACTTTGAACCAGAAGAATATTGGAGATATCCTCTCTCCTCTCAAAGAAAAAATTTCAACTTTCGAGAAAAAGGTAGAGGAGTCGTACGAGAAATCCCTGAGAGACCAGACGGATTTGAAAGTCGAACTAAAGAAACTGCAGGAGCTAAATACAAAAATCAGCAACGATGCCCAGAATTTAACCAATGCCCTCAAGGGTGACGTAAAGAAACAAGGCAACTGGGGCGAGGTAGTTTTGGAAAGGGTGCTTGAAAGATCGGGCTTAACCCTCGGTCGCGAGTACGAAAGGGAAGTTGTGGACGAAAATAGCGACGGCAAGCAGATACGGCCAGATGTGATCATACACCTTCCTGATAAGAAACATTTGATTGTGGACTCTAAAGTTTCGCTCATCGCCTACGAAAGGCTTGTAAACGAAGCCTCGGATGAGCTGAGGGTACAGCATCTGGCCGATCACCTCAAGTCGTTGCGCTCGCACATCAAAATGCTCTCAGACAAACATTATCCAACGGCCAAAAACCTGAATAGCCCTGATTTCGTTTTGCTCTTTTTGCCCATCGAATCCTCCTTCAGTATTGCCATTCAGGAAGATCAGGAGTTGTTCAATTATGCCTGGGACAACAAAGTGGTGATCGTGAGCCCATCCACTCTTTTGGCCTCCCTACGCACTATAGCATCCATCTGGAAGCAGGAGAACCAAACAAAAAATGCGCTGGAGATCGCTTCACTGGGCGCCTCCTTGTACGATAAGTTTGTCAATTTTGTTCAGGACCTGGAGAAGGTAGGGAAAGGAATCGAAACGGCTCAAACAAATTATACCAATGCCCTGAACAAATTGCACACCGGCAAAGGAAATCTGGTCCGCACATCAGAAAAATTAAAGGATTTGGGGATCAAAACCCAAAAGTCATTGCCCGATTATCTGATTGAGGATGACAATCCGGAAGTATTGACCGAAAAGGGATCAGACTTGCCCGAAGAGTAACAAATGTCCTGCTACCAGGGTCGCCATAAAGAGAAAGAAGAGAAATTCCCTCCAGAATCCGCGCTTTCCTGCCATAAAAAAATAGGAGATCAGAAAAGAGACCGGAATGGTCGAGATAGCGATAATGCCCAATCCGGTAGAAGATAGCAGAAAAACGGAAGGGATGCTAAGGCCCAACATCCAGTAAAGAATAATAAAATATTTTCTGGTGCTCATTTTTCTAATACTGACCGAGTTAACCAGTGAAATACTTCCTAAGGCCGATAACAAAAAAATAAAACCCGTCGCAAACAAGAAGCCTACATTGAAGATAAATTGATTGTTTACCGACTTCATCCCGGAAAAGATGGAGGAGATAAAGGTCTGATCCGATCCCGAAACAAAGAGAAATGCCCAAAGCAAGAGCCATGGCAGAGCGATTCCGATGAGCGGAATAACCAGAAGCCTCCAGTTGTCGCTTTTCTGAAGGACAAAAATTGAGATGAGGATAAGCGGAAACAACGTAATCACCGGGAGGTAAAAAAGCGCACCGACGGAGAGTAAAAAGGAGGCATTAAAGGTGGAAGATATCTCATTTTTACGGTGATAGGTCGAGAAGATATAATAGACTGATAACAAAACGAATAAGGCTGCCGGATATACCGGATGAAATGTTTGCAACGAAGGGAAGGAAGAGACGATGCTCACATAGAGAATTCCTGGAAAAAAGGTTCTGTGTTGCAAAAATTGAAATTCGGAACTTAACAAAGAGATAATCAGGGCATTGAGCAGAATCAGCACAAATCCTGTTACCACAGGAAAGATTGAGCTTCCGGTAAAAAATTTGGCAAAAAATGTATACAGTGGCATCATCCCTTCACCAGGAACAGACACGAGCGAAACTGGCACCCTCAAAGGCTCCATCCAAAAGAGGAGGGCTACGATCGGGATCAATATTGCACTGTAAACATTTTTGTTGTTGAATAGCCTCAAAAACATATCAGTTTATTTTAAATCAAAACCTAAATCGGTTCGGTAATACATCGAGTCAAAAAATATCTTGTCGGTATTCTTGTAACTAAGGGCGAGCGCTTCATCCATAGAGTCGGCAAGTGAACTAACGGCCAAAACACGTCCACCGTTTGTTAAGACTGTCTCTCCCTCCAGCTTTGTGCCAGCGTGAAATACCACACTATCTTCCACAGACCCAAGGTGTTTGATTTTTTTACCCTTTTCGTAGTTTCCGGGGTATCCGCCTGCCACAACCACTACCGTTACAGCGGTCCTGGAATCGATTACCAGGTTTTTTTCGTCCAGATTTCCTTCGGCTACACCCTCCAAAAGATCTACCAGATCAGATTGAATGCGCATCATCACAGCCTCCGTTTCCGGATCACCCATTCTTACATTGTATTCAATCAGGTAGGGTTCTCCCTCGCAACTCATCAATCCCAGAAAAATAAACCCTTTGAAATCTATTTTCTCCTTACGCAAACCCCGAATGGTTGGAACCACCATGCGTTCTTCCACTTTCCGCATAAAGTCAGGCGTAGCAAATGGCACAGGAGAAATAGCTCCCATGCCACCGGTGTTCAGTCCGGTGTCACCTTCTCCAATTCGTTTGTAATCCTTTGCTTCGGGCAAAATTTTGTAATGAATACCGTCTGTCAGCACAAAAACGGAACACTCCACGCCGGAGAGAAACTCTTCAATGACGACTGTCGAGCTTGCACTGCCAAAAAGGCCGTTCAGCATCTCCTCAAGTGAATGAATGGCTTCATGAAGGTGTTCTATGATCAGCACTCCCTTCCCGGCTGCCAGTCCATCGGCTTTCAATACATAAGGGGCCTGCACGCTCTTCAGAAATTCAATGCCCTGATCCAGGTTTCCCTGATGTACCGTGAAATATTTGGCTGTCGGAATGCCATTCCTCACCATAAATTCCTTGGCGAACTCTTTGCTGCCCTCCAATCTGGCTCCCTGACTTCCGGGACCGATAACCGGTATTTTTTTTAATTGCGCATCCGCAAGAAAAAAATCGTGAATGCCTGCAACCAGCGGGATTTCAGGACCTACCACAACCATCTGAATCCGGTTCTCAAGAACTGCCCCGCGTATCGCGGAAAAATCAGTTGTGTCAATCGCGAGATTTTGACCCAGTGCGGCCGTTCCCGCATTTCCAGGTGCAATGAAAAGTTTGTCAAGTTTGCTGCTTTGCTTCAGTTTCCAGGCAAAAGCATGCTCTCTCCCACCCGATCCAATGATTAATATGTTCATTTGTTGTTGTATTGAGCATACAAAATAAAGAAGAATTTCCTTTAAAAAGGTACGGAATCTTCCATTAGGGAAATTTATCTTATTTTTGAGTGAACTAAAGTGACTAAAGTCACTTTAGTCACTTTAGTCACTTTAGTCACTTTTAAATAATATGGCAAATCAAGCAATTGTAGTCTTGGGCAGCACCAATACCGATATGGTGATCAAAACCACCAAGCTGCCTCAACCCGGCGAAACTATTCTGGGAGGTGACTTCCTGATGAACCCCGGTGGGAAAGGGGCCAACCAGGCCGTTGCAGCAGCACGATTGAACGGGAATGTAACGCTTGTTGCAAAAACCGGTGAAGACCTGTTTGGGTCTCAAGCCAAAAAACTTTTTCAGGCCGAAAAACTGAATACCGACTTTCTCTTTACCGACCCGGAATCGCCATCCGGAATTGCGTTGATCACTGTGGATGAACAGGCAGAAAACTGTATTGTTGTTGCCCCCGGAGCCAATGCCAGGTTGCTTAGGGCCGATGTTGACAAAGCCGCAGAGGCCATAAGAAATGCAGGAATTTTCTTGATGCAACTTGAAATACCTTTGGATACTGTCTGCTATGCTGCCGATATTGCTTTTAAAGCAGGCAAAAAAGTGATCCTCAATCCGGCACCGGCCCAGCCACTGCCTGATGAACTTCTAAAGATGCTCTACCTGATCACACCTAACGAAACTGAGGCAGAACTGCTGACCGGGATTCCGGTTACTGATGCTTCATCTGCCGAAACTGCTGCCCGCAGGTTGCTGGGAAAAGGAGTTCAGGTAGTCGTCGTTACCCTTGGGAGCAAAGGGGCATTGCTGGTAACAGCCGAACAATGCCAATTGATTCCGTCTTTCAAGGTAAAAGCTTTAGATACAACTGCCGCCGGCGATTGCTTCAATGGTGCGCTGGTGGTCGCTATCGCGGAAGGTGCTGACCTTGTGAGTGCCATCACTTTTGCCAACAAGGCCGCCTCCATTTCGGTAACCCGGATGGGGGCACAGGCATCGGCACCATACCGGGATGAGGTGGATTGAAAAAACTGTTAAACTATTAACCATGTCAATACTATACAATTTAATGTTGTTCAAAAAAATTCTACCAGAATCAATAGATTGCTTCTCCGCCAAGATGGGGACTTACAATGACGGTGGTTGTTGTATCGTGAGGGGTGGAAGGGCAACAGATTGCTTCCCGCTCGTGCCTCGCGGTCGCAATGACGGTCGCTGGTTGT